>NZ_SCFT01000002.1:0-175449 GCF_016617655.1 Erysipelothrix sp. strain 2 (EsS2-7-Brazil) | reverse complement strand
TTCACACAGATCAAGGAGCTGTCTACCACTCTAAAGCTTTCGCTAAAGCGCATGAAAATTATAACATAATTAGATCTATGTCGCGAGCTGGAACACCTACAGATAATCCAATTATCGAATCATTAAAGGGATGGATTAAAGCAGAAATGGCGTGTGATTATCAATACTGGTCCGTAGATAACTTTGAAAATTATATCGAAGCATATGTACATTATTTTAATTTTGAAAGACCTGCTTACTGTTTAAATTACAAAACCCCTATCCAATATAAAATGGATAAGGGTTTCTAGTCTTTTATTAATGTCTACTTTTGTTTGACAACTCCACATCGATGAGTGTTCTTTTCTTTATAATAAGTTTAGTTTTTTGAGTATTTTTTTATGAGCTGTAATAATTGCTAGATTCTTTAATTCTTCGAGTGGAACAAAGTACCAATTTTGATTTACGTCTTGGATATTCTCAACGATAAAAACAGAAATATTCCACTGTAAATGGGAAAACTTATGCTTCAAAGTGAGCACAGGATTCAAATCCATTACCCCATCAATTTGAGGTAATCGTAACAGTCCTTCCATAAGCCCATCTTCATGATCATCAGAAATTAAAATTTTATCATCCTTGGTAAAAATAATAACGGATTTTTCATAAATTGGAACGGGTTTCGCTTTTGGGATGAAGGGTATTGTACCCACACATTCTCCACGATAACAAGCACACATTTCTTTAAATGGACAGCCTTCGCATGTCGTATTACTTGGGGTACAAACAAGTGCTCCAAGTTCCATAAGGGCTTGCGTGAAATCGCTGGGGTCAGCCCCGTTTAGGAGTAACTCTTCCTTCAGAAAGGCTTCAAAATACTTATGACACGCCCGTGTATTGACATTTTCGGTATAGTTAAGATATCGTGCCATTACACGCTTTACGTTTCCATCGATTGCAATTTCAGGAAGACTGAAAGCAATTGAGGCGATGGCACTAGAGGTATAATCACCGATTCCGGGAATTTTCATGAGTTCTTTCTTATCAGCTGGAAGTTTACCTTGGTAATGTTCCATAACGAATTGCGCTCCTGCATGGAGATTTCGTGCACGTCGATAATAACCAAGGCCTTCCCACATTTTTAAGACTTCATCAATCTCAGCCTTAGCGAGGCTTTCCACATTCGGATATCGTTGAATCCAGCGATCGTAGTAGGGGATCATGGTAGCGATTTGTGTTTGTTGGGCCATGATTTCGCTTACCCATATTTTATAAGGATCTTTTTGAGATCTAAATGGTAATTCACGTTTATGTTCGTGATACCAGCCCATGAGTCGTTCTGTAAAGTTCATAATGATAGTATACACGATAACATAAAAAGAAAAGAGCTCGGTGCTCTTTTCTTAGAGAGATAGTGCGTTTCATTATCATTTACTTCATAAGTGGTTAAGAAGGAAATCATGAAGTAAATTTCAAGAGAGACAATGAATTGCGGTAACAACTTACATTATTTTCCAAGTTGTTACTTATATGATATACGGAATCAGGGCGGAAATCAAGAATAAATGGTATAATAAACGTGGGAAAAAATGTGAAGAGGACAATTATGGAAACTTATACTAAATCGCTTTCTAAAAAAGATAAGATAACGTTGATCTTCCAACTTCTATTAGGTGTTTTTACAGTCATAGTTGGTGTTTTATTTATATTTAGAGATAAAATTTTATGGTCATTAATCTATTGGATGTTTGTGGCCATGTTAGCTGCAACATTTGTACTATTCTTATATCGATCTGTAAAGAATCGCAGTATATCAGATGCACTTATTGCGCTCGGTTCGGGTGTTTTTCTTGGTTTAATTAT
Organism: Erysipelothrix sp. strain 2 (EsS2-7-Brazil); assembly: GCF_016617655.1. Taxonomy (NCBI): domain Bacteria; kingdom Bacillati; phylum Bacillota; class Erysipelotrichia; order Erysipelotrichales; family Erysipelotrichaceae; genus Erysipelothrix; species Erysipelothrix sp. strain 2 (EsS2-7-Brazil). Next base: position 173,607 of record NZ_SCFT01000002.1, on the reverse strand, counting down.
ATATAAAGAAGCCCTTTATATCGAAATTATGGCATTGTTTTTTGGTATTTGGGCTCTGTTTAACGCGGTGGTTCATGGTCTTGAGTTTTATGTCGCAATTCATGAAAAGCAAAAAAATAAACTCTTCAAGCTCTTTGCGTCGATTGTGTCTTTGGTTATGGGGATTGTGTTATTGACACGAGGCGTCTCAAATCGATTTTTAATGAATATTCAAATTGGTGCTTATGTAATCTTTTTTGGTATCGTATCGATTCTATCTTCGGCTCGCGTTTTATGGCGCCATCAAACAAGTGTTCGTTTATCGGCACCGGTTTTTCTAGCCGCAATGAATCCATATTTTCTTGTAAAAGAGACCCGTAAGTTAGTTCAAAGCAATCCCGATGCCGTTATCGATAAGGTTGTGAAGACAGAAGGAAACTATATCTCGATCTATATCTATGCGAAAGATCATGGTTATAATCGTATGGGTCATTTAGATATTGGATATAACGGTGTTATTTATTCTTATGGTGCACATGATCCATTTAATCGTGCTAAGTCTATGGCATATGGCGATGGTGTTATGATTGTGGGTAGCGAAGTTGATTATGTTCAGTATGCGGTGGATGACGATACAACTGTTTTTCGATTTATTTGTGAGTTGTCAACGGAACAACGTGAATTCGTTGAAAAGCGTTTGGATGGGTTGTTTAAGTCTGCATACTATTTTAAGTGGCCCTATAATTTGGATACTAAAAAAGAACATCATCTTACGAATTTGATTGATGCGGGAGCTTCTGTTGATTATTATAAGTTTAAAGAAGGTGAATTTAAGACCTATAATGTTTTTACCACAAACTGTGTCTTAATTGCGGATTATGTTATTCAATCGACGGGTATGAAACTTTTTCAAATGAGTGGTGTTATTACACCGGGTGCTTATTATGATTATCTTGATAATCTACTCAATAAGCCAGGATCAATCGTTGTGAAGAGAGAAATATATCGCAAAAAAGAAGTTTAATGAACCCTTAGGGGTTCATTTTTTATTATTACCTGGGCATTATCATTGATATTATTTCGAATTCGAAATAATATGGTACTACAACCAGGAGGTAGTTATGAAACAGTTAAAAGGATTACACCATGTTACTGCAATTACAAGCAGTGCTGAAGAGATTTATAAATTTTATACATATATATTAGGAATGCGACTTGTTAAGAAAAATATTAATCAAGATGACATTCATACCTATCATTTATATTTTGCAGACGACCGAGGCAATCCCGGGACAAATATGACTTTTTTTGATTTTCCAAATATTTCTAAATCCCAACGGGGAACGAATGAGTTATCAAGAACGAGTTTTAGAGTTGCGTCGGATGATGCGCTTTCTTACTGGGAGAAACGCTTTACCAACTATGAAATTCCATTTGAATCAGACCAAATGTTCTTTGGTAAAAAAGCAATCACGTTCGAAGATTTTGATGGTCAACGCTATGCTTTAGTTTCAGATGAAACAAATATAGGAATTCCTTCCGGAGAGCCATGGTATAAAGGACCAGTTCCTGATGCTTATGCAATTACAGGGCTTGGACCGATGTTTATGGATGTTTCTAATCTTGAATTAACGCATCAAGTTCTTTCAACAGTATTTGGGATGCGAAAGATGAAGACCGAGGATACCTTAACGCTTTATGAGATGGGCGATGGCGGCAATGGTGGATCAATTATCGTCCGCGAGAATTTAACGCAAGGAAATGCCGTTCAAGGTTATGGTGGGGTGCATCATGTTGCTTTTAGAGTTGATGAGAAAGAAGATTTGATGAAATGGTATCGTGAGTTATCGGAAATGGGGATTCCAAGTTCGGGTTATGTTGAGCGATTTTATTTTGGTTCACTATATATCCGCATTCTTCCAAATATCCTTTTCGAGCTCGCAACAGATGGTCCAGGGTTTATTGATGACGAAGAATCGTATGAAGTTCTGGGAGAGATGTTAACATTACCACCACGTCTTCGTCCAAAACGTGACTATATTGAATCACAAATTAAAAATTTTGATACTGTACGCAGTACGCGTGAATTCAAGAAAGAGGTGTTTTAATGTCATCGCTTAAAACACTTACCATACTTTTCCGAACACATCAGACTATCTTAGATCACGTTAAGGAGAGTATTAAGGATTTTGATATTAATGTGAACGAGTTTCAAGCTCTAGAAGCACTCTATCATAAAGGAAAGCTCACGACTCAGGCTCTTTGTGATACCGTACTTGTGCCAGGCAGTAGTATGACATATGTTGTGGATCAATTAGAAAAGAAAGGTCTCGTTATGCGCTTGAAAGACGAACGTGATCGAAGAATAAACTATGTTATGTTAAGCAATAAGGGACTTTCAGAAATCGAAATTATCTATCGAACGCATGAACAGGAAATGCGAAAATGTTTCGACAGACTTTCGCCCGAGGAAGAGGCGACATTACAAACACTTCTTAAAAAAATAGGGAAAGAGGGATTGTATGATTCATAAGATGATACCAGGAACTTCAGAGCGGACGATTATAGGTTTACATGGAACGGGTGGAACGGAAGAGGATATGTTTCAGATTGCACGTTATATCGATCCAGAAGCTACATATATCGGCATTCGAGGGAATATTGTGGAAGATGGAATGAATCGATATTTCAGACGTATCGATATGAAAACATTCGATCTCGAAAGTTTGGAACAGGAAACAACGAATTTAAGAAATGAGATTCTAAAATTACTTAAAAATTATGATCGATCATTAGAGTGCGTTTCCGTTGTAGGATATTCAAATGGTGCGAATATTACGTTAAACTTACTAAAAATGAATTTTACGCTCTTTAAAAATGCACTGTTATTTCATCCAATGCATGTACAACCCACGATTCCATTTCCACAAAATTTACCAACCCGAGTATTGATAACCAGTGGTGAAGGGGATCCGTATACTGATGTTCAAGATATTGAATTGATGATTGAAAAACTGAACGCATCTAACATTTTCACAACACACTTTCACACGCACCATGGCCATCAATTAATTCCAGAAGAAATTAAACAAGCCCGAGATTTTTATGAAATTTAAAACACAAGATTTAAGTGCGAAAGAGCGTTATAAATTTTTAACAGGCAGTGTCGTTCCACGTCCTATTGCATGGATTACAACCCGAAACACCGATGCTTCAATCAACCTTGCACCATTCAGTTTTTTTAGTCTTGTTTCAACCGAAGTTCCAATTGTTTCCGTTGCAATTAATCGGAATAACGGAGAGCTTAAAGATACCAGTAAGAATCTCTTACAAACACGCGAGTGCGTGGTTCATATTGCAAATTACGAGAATGCGGAAGCAATGAATGAGAGTTCGATGATTCTATCTTATGGTGAAAGTGAAGTAACAAAGCTTAATCTCGAAACACAATCAAGTGTGATGATTGAGACTCCAAGTCTTAAAGATACAAAAATTAAACTTGAAACAGAATTATTTAGTCATCAAGAAATAAAAGATGCAAGGGGTGTATGTACAGATCTGTTTTTACTTAAAGTAATCCATTTAGATTTTGATGATTCAATTTTTGATCGGAAGCAGGGGTATCTTGATGTAAATAAACTTGGTCCGATTGCTCGTCTAGCGGGAAATCAATTCGCAGCATTGAAGCCAGTTTTTACCTTAAAACGTCCTATTTAAAAAGAAGCTCACAATTGAGCTTCTTTTCTTAAAGTTCTTGCAGTAATTTTTTCGCAACGTCCTGATTTAATTTCGGTTCTTGAAGTAATTTCGATACAAGACGTTCAACATCTTCGGATGGACAACCAACAGCTAAAGCGAGCGATTTCGCTTGAAGTTTCATATGTCCACTTTGAATTCCTACGGTTGTAAGGGCATAAAGTGCAGCAAAGTTTTGTGCTAAACCGACAGAGGCAAGAATCATCATCAGTTCTTCTGCATTTTTATATCCTAAAATTTTCCGGCTTAATTGAGCTTTGGGGTGAATTGCAATAGAACCTCCAACGGTACCAATTGGAAGCGGAAGTTTAATAATGCCTTCAATCATATTGTCCGAATTTATATTCCATGTTGCAAGGGGTTGATAACTTCCACTCATTGATGCATAACTATGAACCGCTGCTTCAATGGCACGCCAATCATTTCCGGTTGCGACTACAACGGCATCAATACCATTCATAATGCCTTTGTTGTGTGTTGTAGCCCGGTAAGGATCAACTTCAGCAAGATGACTTGCTTGTTGAATGCGAAGTGCAATATCGTCTGGATAACGAAGCGTTTTTGGATCAATAACGACACGGGCCTCAGCCAGACATTCCGTTGCAAGGTTTGAAAGGATGGACATCAACGGATGTTCATCAAAAACAGACTCAAGATGATTACCGATTGCCTCTAAGATTGTGTTCATCATGTTTGCGCCCATTGCTTCTTGCGTGTCAATGGTACAATAAACAATCAAAAAAGGTGTCTTATTGGGTTTATTTATATACGCGGTATGAATGTGACGCAAACCACCGCCTCGCTGCACAATTGAAGGATAAGCATCACGAGCAATTGTAAATAATCGATCACGATTATCTTCCAAATATTGTATCATTTCTGTTTGCCTTTGAGGATTTGCGAATGCAATTTGTCCGATCATATTGCGTTTATAAATACGAGCATGAATGCCACCATTACATTGCATAATTTTGGCGGCATTACTTGCAGCTGCAATTACAGAGGGTTCTTCGGTCACCATAGGAATCACATAGTCTTGATTATTTATCAAAAAATTTGGAGCACAACCCATTGGAATTTCATAAGTTGTGATTGCATTTTCAATCATATGATCATAAATTTCCGAACTGAGTGGAATATCGAGATCATCGTCATAACGGTTTTGATTTTCCAAAACATTACGGCGTTCTGTTATCGTCCTTTTATAAAATTTATTGTACATAATGAGCACTCCTTTTATAAATATCATACCGAATTTGATTATATATGCCAAGTAGAATTGAGAGGTGTGGTATTATATAAAAAAAGGAGTGATATGATGAAAACAAATAAAGTTTCTATTATTGGTGCAGGTTTTGTAGGTTCGACAACAGCTTTTGCGTTAATGAACAGCAATATTGCATCTGAAATCGTAATCGTTGATATTAACAAAGAAAAAGCTCAAGGTGAGGCAATGGACTTAGACCAAGGTCGTGTGTTTGTTTCTCCAGTTAAAATAATTGCTGGGGATTATCCAGAGACTCAGGGCTCCGATATTGTAATTATTACAGCTGGACTGGCACAAAAACCAGGAGAAACACGGATTGATCTTGTGAATCGTAACATTAAAATTTATGAAGAATTAGTTCCAAATATCGTGAAGTATAATCCAGACGCAATTTTACTTGTGGTTTCAAACCCGGTCGATATTTTGACACATATTACTTATAAACTTTCTGGTTTTCCAGCAGAGCGCGTAATTGGTTCGGGAACGGTTTTAGATACAGCACGTTTCCAATCGATGTTAGCGAATAAATTTGAAGTGGATGCACGAAATATTCACGCAAATATTATTGGAGAACACGGTGATAGTGAAATTGCTACGTGGTCCTTAACGACTGTAGCGGGGCTAACCATTGATCAATACTGTGAGAATGTGGGGATTGAGTTTACGGAAGAAACACGTCAAAAAGTTACACACGATGTGAAGACTGCTGCTTATGAAATTATTGATCGTAAAGGTTATACAAACTATGCCGTAGCACTTGCGATAACGCGTATTGTGAATGCGATTTTACGTGATGAGAATTCGATTTTAACCGTTTCAAGCCTTCAAAACGGAGCATATGGTATTGAAGATGTTTATATTTCTGTCCCAACAGTTGTTGGACGAACGGGTGTTAAGCATGTTATTGAAGTTCCGTACAGTTCCAATGAGGTTGAAGCACTCCAAGAATCTGCAGAGATGTTAAGAGAGATTGTTTCACAATCTAATTTATAATAATGAACACCATGTTTATCGTTAACATGGTGTTTTTATGTAAGCGTTTAAGTGAACTTATACGCAAAAAATGAGCATGAAGAGTGCATTTTCTGTCATTTCATGTTCAATTCATGTATAATGATACAGTTATAGGAAAAGAGACGATGTATATGAAAAAAATTATAAATATAGCAGTTATCGCGCACGTTGATGCGGGAAAATCTACATTAGTTGATGCAATGCTTAAATCAGCTGGTGTTTTCCATGAAAATCAAGTTGTTCTAGATCAAGTTATGGACAGCGATGATATCGAACGTGAACGTGGTATCACAATCTATTCCAAAAACTGTAGTGTAAATTATGGTGACATCAAAATTAATATTGTTGATACACCAGGTCACGCCGACTTCTCAAGTGAAGTCGAGCGTATCATTAAAACCGTAGATACAGTTATTCTCCTTGTGGATAGTGCAGAAGGCCCTATGCCACAAACACGCTTTGTACTTAAAAAATCACTTGAAGCCGGTCTGAAACCAATCTTATTAATTAATAAAATTGATAAGCCAGATCGTCGTGTTGAAGAAGTAATCGAGGAAGTTTATGAACTCTTTATGGACCTCGATGCTACGGATGAACAATTAGAATTCCCAATTCTTTATGGTATTGCGAAAAAATATATTGTTCAGAAGACACTTGAAGAAGAAGGAACAAACATTAAACCGTTGTTTGATACAATTGTGGAACACACACCACTTTACCCAGATTATGACAACGATCCATTACAATTCCAAATTTCTTCACTTGCATACGATGAGTATGTTGGACGTTTAGGAATTGGCCGTATTACGAAGGGTCAAGTTAAACGTGGACAAGCAGTCGTTGTAGCGGACAATGATGGAAGTACGAAACGTCAGAATATTTCTAAAATCTTTACATATGATGGGTTAAAACGTGTCGAAACAGATGTAGCTTATGCTGGAGATATTGTACTTGTTTCAGGTATTGATGATATTTCAATTGGTAATACGTTATGTGATGTCAATCATGTTGAACCATTGCCTCCAATTGTTATTGAAGAACCAACACTATCCATGAACTTCATGGTTAATGCTTCGCCATTTGCAGGAAAAGATGGTAAATATGTTACATCACGTAATATTAAAGAACGTCTTGAAAAAGAACTTGAAGTGAATGTGGGGTTACGTGTTGAAGCAACGGAATCCGCAGACTCATTTAAAGTTTCAGGTCGTGGAGAACTTCACTTATCAATCTTAATTGAAAACATGCGTCGTGAAGGCTATGAGCTTGCAATCAGTAAACCTCGTGTTATTACACAAGAAATTGATGGACGTAAATGTGAACCGATTGAAGAAGTTATTGTTGAAGTGCCAGAAAAATATTCAGGAACAATGATCAGCCAAATTAGTTTACGACAAGGTGAACTCACAAATATGGAAGAAGATCGTGGAATGGTAAAACAATTCTGGAATGTTCCAACACGTGGTCTGATTGGTTTCCGTGGTGACTTTATTAATATGACTCATGGTGAAGGAACGATGATTCGTCAATTCCATGGATATGAACCTATGAAGGGTGCAATTTCACAACGTTCAAATGGTTCAATGGTTTCAACTGAAACAGGTAAATCAATGACATACTCAATCTTCAACCTTCAAGAACGTGGTCAATTCTTTATTGGCGCACAAACAGATGTTTATGAAGGAATGATTTTAGGTATTGCAGCTCGTGATACTGATATGGATGTGAATCCAACAAAAAATAAAAAAGCAACAGCTGTTCGTAGTTCAGGACGTGATGAAGCGATGAAGCTAACACCACCGATTCCATTGACACTTGAATATGCTCTCGAGTTCATTCGTGATGATGAACTTGTTGAAGTAACACCGAACTTCCTACGATTACGCAAACGTTATTTAAAAGCAATCGATCGTAAACGAGCAGGACGTTCAGATATTGATTAATCAAGGAGATCGATAATATGAGTTTAGGTAATAAACCATTGAAGTTGACTTTAATTAAAAAATCAAATGAATCCAAGGCGCGTCTTACAACTATTGAAACGCACCATGGAACAGTAGAAACACCAATGTTTATGCCAGTAGGGACCCTTGCAAGTGTGAAATTTCTCTCACCAGAAGATTTACGAAATATAGGATCTCAAGTGATTCTAAGCAACACATACCATCTCTGGCTAAGACCGGGTGAAGAAGTAGTTCGCCAAGCAGGTGGACTTCATAAATTTATGAATTATAATGGACCCATTCTAACAGATAGTGGCGGATTCCAAGTGTTTTCACTGGGTAAGATTCGTACAATTTCTGAAGAGGGTGTTGAGTTTAGAAGCCATCTTAGTGGTGAAAAACTGTTCTTAACACCAGAAAAAGCAATTCAGGTTCAAAATGCATTAGGGCCAGACATTATGATGAGTTTTGATGAATGTCCTCCCTATCCTGCAACCTATGAGTATATGAAAAATTCGGTTGAGCGCACAATTCGTTGGGCTGCTCGTGGTAAAGCAGCACATCAAAATCCCGAGACGCAAGCGTTATTTGGTATTGTTCAAGGTGGTAAGTATGCAGACCTTCGTGAACATTGTGCCAAAGAATTAGTTGCAATGGATTTCCCAGGTTATTCAATTGGGGGAACAAGTGTTGGTGAACCCAAAGATGTTATGTGGCAAATGATTGACCACACCATTGATTTCTTACCGGAAGATAAACCCCGTTATTTAATGGGTGTCGGAAGTGTTGATGCGATATTTGAAGGTGTATTGCGCGGTGTTGATATGTTTGACTGCGTATTGCCTACACGAATTGCTCGACATGGTACTGCAATGACCTCAACCGGTCGTGTTAATATTAAAAATAAAAAGTGGGAGTATGATTTTTCGCCACTTGATGAAAACTGTGATTGCGAATGCTGTCAAAATTATACGAAATCCTATTTACGACATTTAATTCGTTGTAATGAAGGTTTTGGTATGCGACTCTTATCCATTCATAATTTGCGATTCTTATTAAAACTCATGGAAGATATCCGTGAAGCCATTAAAGAAGATCGATTGCTTGAACTTCGTGATCAAGTTTATGAAAGTTATGGAATTACAGGCGATGACCATCCAGGATGGTAATCAAACTAAAAACTTGGTTCATTCGAATCAAGTTTTTTTATGCAATTTTGTGAATTGCACAAAATCGTGTCAGAGCACGGTCTTTATGGTAAAATAGTGAAGATGTAATACGATACAAACCAAGGAGTAAACTATGAATGTAAATGATTTTGATTTTGATTTGCCAGAGGAACTGATTGCGCAAACTCCTGCTGAAAAGCGAAGTGAATCGCGACTGCTTGTTGTTGATGGTATGAACTTGGAAGATAAACATTTCTATAATATTATTGATTATTTAAATGAAGGGGATGTTTTAGTCCTCAACGATACACGCGTTATTGCAGCACGTCTGTTTGGTGAAAAGCCTGAAACAGGTGCACATGTTGAACTTTTAATTTTAAAATTTGAGGGAAAGACGGCGGAGTGTCTTGTCGGAAATGCAAAGGTTGTTAAGTTGGGTACCGAATTAAGTTTTGGTAATGGAAAATTAAAAGCAGTTTGTACACATGTTGGAGAAGAAGGTTTAAGAAATTTTGATCTGGTCTTTGACGGAATATTCTTAGAAATCTTAGATGAACTTGGACAAATGCCACTTCCACCATATATTCACGAACGATTGGAAGATAAAGAGCGTTATCAAACGGTATATTCTCGCGTTCAAGGGAGTGCGGCAGCACCCACTGCGGGGCTTCATTTTACACCGGAGTTGCTTGAAGCAATTGAAGCTAAGGGAATTACAATTGCCCCTGTAACACTTCATGTTGGACTGGGTACGTTTAGACCGGTTAAAGTCGATAATGTTCTTGAACATAAAATGCATAGTGAAGCCTATACGATGTCTCAAGAAACAGCAGAGATTTTAAATGATGCGAGACAAGATGGCCGCCGAATAATTGCAGTGGGTACAACTTCAGTTCGAACATTGGAAACTGTGATGTCAAAGTACGGCACGTTCAAAGAATGCCAAGGTAATAGTGAAATCTTTATTTATCCTGGTTATGAATGGAAAGCAGTGGATGCAATCATTACTAATTTTCACTTACCAAAATCAACATTAATTATGTTAGTAAGTGCATTTATGGGTAAAGAAGCAATCGATCATGCCTATAAACATGCAGTTGATTCAAAATACCGATTCTTCTCATTTGGAGATAGTATGTTTTTAAAAGCACGTAATACGAAGTAGGAGATATTTATGGAACAAACACAAACAACGGATGCTAAGCCAAGTGGTTTTACGCGACTTAAATTATTTTTTAAGCAAGGGGACTATAAGTTTTTAGGAATTATTCTAATGATTCATGTTCTTCTAGGCACAATACATCTTTTTGCCTATAATTCGCTTCATCCACTCTCAAAACTTTTGGCAAATCTTCCGATGATTTTTCAAATTATTATTGTATCGATCTATGGACTTCTGGCATATGCAATTCCTGGATACCTAATTGTCATTGCAATTAAAAATAAGAGTCGAATTTTAAAGAGTGTTGACTTTGCATTAATCGTTTTATTTATGATCCTCTTTATAACCTTTATCGTGCTCTATATTCTATCGTTTTTTGAATCAAGTCGTGTCATATGGATGATTTATAGTTTTGTAAATCCATTAATGGGGACATTCTCTGAGAAGTTAATGCGCATTCATTGGTCGTCCATTTTATGGATTATTTCCGCAGCGGTTCCGTCATTTGGTTTACTGATTGGGATGTATTTGAGACTTAAATGTGAGGGGGTTGTGGAATGAAACGAACATGGTCTGCTTTATTGGTGATTCTTGCCAGTGCTATTGTTTATAAATTTCTTATTTCTGTTTTACCATCCTCATTAGAGAGCATTGCAACGACAATTTGGATGGTGTTGATGCTTGTGATTGGTTATTTCTTAGCACCGCTTCAAAAGAAGAATAATCGATGGGTGGGAAAAGTAGTACTATCCTTTGTGATTATTTGTGTTTTTGGATATCGCTTGAATGTTTTATCAATTCCAGAATTTTCGACATTGCTCAACGCAATTGGTATAACTGGAACCTTTTTAGATATACTCCTCATTTACTGTGGATGGGCTTTTTTTCAAGTTTAATATACGTCAAGAAACAATAAAGAAAGCAATCTTTGTTGTTTTTTTTATCCAACAGGGATAAGTATTCGTATATCTAATTGGGATTGTTGTATAATTAAGGTAGTAGTCGTAGTCAAGTGGTTATGACGCGTCAAGGAGAAATTATGATTGTATCAGGAAAAATTAGTGTTAAGGCAATACTTAAAGAGCGAAAACGTGAGATTGAATATGTAGCAATCTTGGATAAACACAATGACAAGGAATCACGATATGTTGAGCGTATCGCTGAGGGGATTATAATTAAACGATTATCTCGTGATGAGATGGATTTGCTTGCGTCGAATAAAACGCATGGTGGCTATCTTGTCTCATGTGGGAAGCGAAGCAGTGATTCCCTAAGTCATCTACCGAAACAGACCCTTTCATTAATGTGTATTGAAGGCGTTACTGATCCATTTAACCTTGGAGAAATTTGTAGAACCGTCGCATCCCTTGGATTTGACGGTATTATTACTCCAAATTATGATTTTTATGAACATGAAGCAAAGCTAATTCGTGCCAGTGCGGGCGCAAGTGAATCGTTATGGTGGCTTCAAAGTGATGATTTAAGTTCTGACTTGAAATCAATCCAAGCTAAGAATGTAGTAATGGCAGCAGCATATCGCGGAGATGAGAGCGAGTCACTTTTAAACTATAATTTACCAGATCGTGTATGCATCTGTTTAGGTGGTGCTTTAAGAGGTCTTTCGAAGAGTGTGTTAGAAATTAGTGATGTTCATGTACGTATTGATTACGATGCGCGCGTTTCATTAAGCAGTGTTGGTGCATGCAGTGTGTTTGCTTATGAACGCTATCGACAATTGGAGGCGAGAAAATGAAAATTGCTATTGCACAATTAAGAGTAAAAGCAAATCAACCACAGGAAAATTTTGAAGCAATTCAAGCAATTGTAGAAGAATCGATTGGTAAAGCAGACCTGGTTGTGTTCCCAGAATTAGCGGTAGGCGGTTATCTCATTGGCGATCGCATGAATAATCAAGCAAGTATCGATGAGATGATGGTCTATAACGACCGTATACGCTGCTTATCACAAGAGATAGGGATTGTTTGGGGAAATCTTTACCAAAAAGAAGATAAACTCTATAATGCGGCTTTTTTCGCATATCAAGGCGAATGGGTTAAACGTGCAAACCATGAATCCGAAGGTGTATATACAAAGCACCTTCTACCTAACTATGGTGTTTTTGACGATAAAAGATATTTTGATCCTGGAAATCACAACTTTGAACCGTTCATTTTTAAGGGTGATCGTATTAGTATCCAAATCTGTGAAGATTTGTGGGATGATGCAAGTGATTTAAAACCTACCGCGTTAATGATGCAACACAGTCCCGATCTCATGATTAACATCTCATGTTCACCATGGCACAAAAATAAGGAATCCATGCGCTTAGCAGAAATTAAAAGACAGAATTTGGACATACCTTTTATTTATGTGAATGCGACAGGGATGCAAAATAACGGCAAGAATGTTGTACTGTTTGATGGTGGAAGTATGATTGTATCTCCTGAATCGGTGACATATTTGGATGCTAATTTTAAACAGACACTTGATATATTCGATTTAAATTCTCAAGCATCAAATACACCCGACGATGACGATAAGATGTATCATGCATTGATTTCAGCAATTCGTTACTTTGATGAAGAAGCACTACCTTATGGACCAAAGTGGATTGTTGGTGTTTCGGGAGGATTGGATAGTAGTGTGTCCATTGCGTTACTTGTTAAGGCATTAGGGAAAGATCGTGTGGTGGGGGTAACAATGCCTAGCCAGTTCAATCGCGACATAACCAAAAATAATGCATATCATCTCAGTAACGTTTTAGGATTTAAGTTCTTGGAAATCCCAATTGCTGCAATGACCGATGCAACGGTTGAGAGTATGGCGTTTGGTGGCTACAAAGATGTACAAGGACTCGCATTTGAAAATGTTCAAGCACGACTTAGAGGCCATACGCTCATGACCATCTCAAGTCTTGAAAATGGTGTTGTGATGAATAATGGTAATAAGATTGAAGTGGCACTTGGATATGCAACCCTTTATGGAGATGCAATCGGTGCACTCGCCATTTTAGGTGATCTCACAAAAATGGAAGTCGGTATGATTGGTCGTACTTTAAATCGTATTGCAGGTACAGAAATTGTTCCTCAAAATCTGATTCCTACCGAAATGGAAGATCGTGTCGATTGGGAGTTTGCACCGAGTGCGGAACTTGCGCAAGGTCAATTTGATCCTATGAAATGGGGATACCATGATGCGTTGGTCAATGCCCTCATGCATGGACAGTTGGAAGCCATACTTAAATCATATCTCGATCAATCGATTTATAAGTCGGAACTCGGGAAGTATTTAACATCATACGGTTTAGAAAATGGTAAAATGTTTATCGATGATTTAAAATGGGTTCTTAAGACGATGAATACTGCAGTCTATAAACGTGTACAAATGCCGCCGATTGTAATGGTATCAGATTGTGCATTTGGGACACCGTATCGTGAGAGTCAATACGCGCTACATCTTACAGAGACTGAATTGAAATTAATGAATATAATCTATAATCTCTAATTAAAAACCATCCGAAAGGGTGGTTTTTCTTTCAAAAAGTATTGTTTATAGTACTAAATTTACTACTGAAAAGAGTATATTTCAGAATGTATTTACAAATTATGCCATCATATATTATTCTTCAAGTGGAAATCAAGAGGGGGATAAATTATGAAAAAGAAAAAACACCTATTTCCGAAAGTAAGCCTTATGTCATGCTTACTTTTAACCGCAATGCCATTACAAACAGCGTTTGCAGATGCGCCCAATTTTTTAGTTGAGCCTATAGCAGGAACTCAAATCGGAACACTTCCAATCATACCTGGAATTCATGATGATATGATTCAAGAAATGATCGAAGCATATAAAGAACAAACTAAAAAATTAGTGATTCAAAAAATAAAGCCCTTTTTAATCAATGAGGCACAATATCATCGTGATGTTGAGTCAATCAACAATGACATTAATTCATTGATTGAAGAGATTGAATCTGAAGAAAATGGATTGTACGGAATCCATTTAGCACTCAAACAAGAAATTCAGCGTATTGCTGCAGAGTTGAGCTACTATAAGTTTACGCAAGAGGCAAAGTATCTTGAAGATTCTGGGAAATTAACATTTCCGGAATTGGATGAAGCTTATATTGATTTGCTCGTGAACCATAAAACATCACACCGTACACTTGTTAAGTACGAGAATAAGGTTGAAGGAAGAGCACCACTTGAAGCGCTCATCGTCCCGTTAAGAAGTCGATTGAGAACGATTCATGGCCTTTCTTTTGAAGTGAGTCTCCTTCCAGAGACCCACGAGTCATTCTTAGAATACCAAGCTTCAAACATTCAAGATAAAATTGTGGAAGTGAGCCGTGTGCTAGCACAAGGTGTGAGCGAGTTTATTGATTACAAACGCCTTGAAAATCTTATGGAAAAAGAAGTAAATCCATTACTCTTAGAACTCTCTACATTGAGAAGAAATCGACAAATTCAAATGCTACGCGATGTTTATCCAGATTTTGAACAAGCTAATGAATTAGTTGAATCTCTAAAAACAACTCAAGATTCGAAAGAAAAATATAAAAAATTCCACGAACTTCTTGAGTTGTATATTCAAAGGGGAGGTGATATTCGAAAACAAGATGTGTTTCAGAGATTTTATAGAACGTATCAAACCGTAGTTGAGGCAGAAAAAGAAAATCTTCGCGATTACTTAGAATCTAATATCTTTGATTCTCAATTCGTACAAGGAGAAAAAGTAAAGAATAAAGAAGTAAAACTCGTGAATCGAGACGCCTTTTTAAATATGATTCAAAATGCTCGAACGATGGTGGAAATTAAAGGCATTCAGTTAGAACTTGATTCAATCGCTAAATCTTTCCAAAAAGGAAAGGGAGATGGCAAGGTTGAACCTGAAAGTCCTATTAAAGTAGAAAAACCGGGTGATCAAAAGAAACCGGGTGATCAGAAGAAACCAATAGATCAGAAGAAACCAATAGATCAGAAAAAACCGGTGGATGAAGCAAAACCAGAAAAAAATCAAACGCTAAAAGAAGGCTGGAATAAGAAAGACGATAAGTGGTACTATGTTGAGAAATCCGGAGCGGTTGCGAAAGGTTGGAAGAAAGTCTCAAACAAATGGTACTACCTTGAGAAATCCGGCGCAATGGCAACAGGTTGGAAGAAAGTCTCAAACAAATGGTACTACCTTGAGAAATCTGGTGCAATGGCAACAGGCTGGAAGAAAGTCTCAAACAAATGGTACTACCTTGAGAAATCCGGCGCAATGGCAACAGGTTGGAAGAAAGTTTCAAACAAATGGTACTACCTTGAGAAATCCGGTGCAATGGCAACAGGTTGGAAGAAAGTTTCAAACAAATGGTACTACCTTGAGAAATCCGGCGCAATGGCAACAGGCTGGAAGAAAGTCTCAAACAAGTGGTACTACCTTGATAACTCAGGAATGATGGTTACAGGTTCAAAGACCATTAATGGGAAAAAGTATACATTTAAAAGTGATGGAAGTTTAAAATAGACGGTAAAGCCGTCTATTTTTTTTATCAATTTATGAAAGTCGGATTTGTATAAATATTTATACATTTTTTTAAGTAAATGTATTGCACAATAAAAAAAATAGGAATATACTAATAAATGAACATTGTTCATTATATCGATAGTGAACTACAATATGTAATATTTTTGAAACATCTTTAATGTGAGGGTTTAATAAAATAACCTAAACTTTGATGTGCTAAGATATGCATAGATAAGAAAGAGGTTAGTATATGAAACGAGTCCTAAAAAATTTAAAACCATTCTTAGGTGCAATACTCATTTCAATTGCGTTCTTGTTTGTCCAAGCTTTCGCGGATTTGAAGTTACCAAATTACATGTCTCATATCGTTAATGTTGGTATTCAACAAAATGGTGTTGAACATGCAAGTCCCGATGAAATAAGCAAAGATGGTCATGACTTAATTGTAGCGATATTGCCACAAGAACAAGGTAAAGCATTCTCATCATCATATGAGATGAGTGGTGATCGATATGTTATTAAACAAAATATTGATCGCGAAGCAACAGATATTCTTGTAGGTGAGAGTGTTTGGACCTTAATGAATCTTGGTGAAGGTTCAGGCTCAGAAATGCCTGCATTGAGTGGTCAAATCACAGATGATTTTGACATCAAACAAATGTATGCTTTAACACCAATGTTCCAATACATGGATCCTGCAACCAAAGCATTAGCATATGAAAAGGCTGCCGGGATGGAAGACAGTTTGAAAGAACAAACGGGTGTCGTTTTCGCGAAAATGTTCTATGAAGAACTCGGAAAAGACATTCCAACAATGCAAAATCAATATATCTTAAAAAAAGGTGGCGGAATGATCGGAATTACGATTATTGGTATGATTGCAACCATTGCGGTAGCATTCGTATCTGCTAAAATCGGATCTGGTTTTTCTAAAAATCTCCGTAAAGAAATTTTTGAAAAAGTTCAAAGCTTTTCTTCGGAAGAGTTTGATAAGTTTTCATCATCATCGATGGTCGTTCGAACTGTCAATGATGTAACACAAGTTCAACAGATGATAACAATGGGAATTCGGATGTTCTTCTATGCGCCAATTATGGCAATTGGTGGAATTATTATGATTTCTCAACGAGATACATCGATGACATGGATTATCGTCGTAACATGTGCTGCCCTCCTCGCATTTTTAGTTGTTATTTACTTTGTGGCGGTACCTAAGTTTAAGGTTATGCAAAAATTTGTTGATCGATTGAACTTAGTTTTTAGAGAAAATCTAAGTGGTGTTATGGTTATTCGTGCATTTGGAAACAAAGATTTTGAAAATAAACGCTTTGATAAAGCAAACTCGGAACGTGCAGATCTTGCGCTCTTCATCAACCGTGTGATGTCATTGATGATGCCGCTGATGAACTTCCTTATGAATGCGACAATGCTTGCCATCATTTGGTTTGGTTCACATCAAATCTCTGAAGGAATCCTTCAAATTGGGGATATGATGGCGTTCATGCAATATTCAATGCAAATTATTATGTCATTCTTAATGATCGCAATGATGTTTATTTTTGTACCACGTGCTGTTGTATCATTGAATCGTATTAATGAATTGCTTAATACAGAAAATACAATTCATGAGCCAATTGAAGCAAAAACATTTAACGCTTCAGAACGTGGACTCGTTGAATTTGAGAATGTAGACTTTAAATATGGTGATGCGGATGAATATGTACTTCATGATATAAACTTCGTGGCAAAACCAGGAGAGACAACTGCATTTATCGGTTCAACCGGATCCGGTAAATCTACCTTAATTAACCTAGTACCACGATTCTATGATGTCACTTCGGGTACCGTTAAGGTGAATGGAGTCGATGTTAAAGATGTATCAACCCATGATTTACGTGAAGAAATCGGATATGTACCTCAAAAAGGTGTGCTTCTTACAGGGACCGCAAAATCAAATCTTGTCTACGGTAAAGAAGATGCAACAGATGAAGAAGTAACGAAGGCACTTGAAATTGCGCAAGCAAATTTCATCCTTGATAAAAAAGATGGACTTGATTATGAAATTGCCCAAGGTGGTACAAACGTATCAGGTGGTCAAAAACAACGTCTAAGTATTGCGAGAGCACTTGTAAAAGATGCATCAATCTTTATTTTTGATGACAGCTTCTCAGCTTTAGACTTTAAAACAGATCAACTTCTACGTAAATCAATTCATGAAAACTTAAATCATGCGACCCTGCTTATTGTTGCCCAACGTGTCAACACAATTATGGATGCAGACCAAATAATCGTTTTAGATGAGGGACGAATTGTTGGTAAGGGGACTCATAACGAGTTATTGAAAACCTGTCCAACTTACTATGAAATCGCATCATCACAATTATCGGAGGAGGAATTAAACTATGAATCAAAATAAAGCTTCAGTAAAACCTTCGAAACCAGAAAATTCTAAAGCAGTTCTTAAAAAAATGATTGCACTCATTAAACCATACAGTGTAAAAATGATTGTTGTGATTATCTTTGCGTTGTTATCCACAATCTTCGCGATTGTGGGTCCAAAAGTAATGGGTCAAGCAACGACCGTTTTATTTGAGGGATTAATGGCGAAAGTACAGGGAGTTGGCTCGGTTGATTTTGATAAAATCAAAGGAATCGTGTTATGGCTACTTGGTATCTATCTTGCAAGTTTACTCTTTAGTTATATTCAAGGGTGGATTATGGCACGTGTATCACGTGACTTAACATACAACCTTCGTAAACGTATGCATGAAAAAATCGAGAAACTACCGTTAAAATATTTTGATGGAACGACAACAGGGGAAGTGCTCTCCCTTGTTACCAATGACATCGATGTCATCGATCAGAACTTAACAAGCAGTATTACTCAAGTTATTACATCCATCACGACGATTGTAGGGATTCTCTACATGATGTTCTCGATTAACTGGCAAATGACCTTAGCGGCATTATTGGTCTTACCACTCTCCTTTGGACTTATCTTCTTCATTATGTCGAAATCACAAGTGTTCTTTAGAAATCAACAAAAATATCTAGGATCCCTTAATGGTCATATTGAAGAAATGTATGGAAGCCATGTTGTTGTGAAAGCATACAATGGTGAAGCACGGTCAATTGCAGAATTTGATGATCACAATAATAATCTTTACGATGCAGCTTGGAAGAGTAGTTTCTTTTCCGGGATGATTCACCCAATTATGAACTTTGTTGGGAACTTCGGTTATGTTGTGGTAAGTATTCTTGGTGGTTATTTTGCTTCCGGCGGAATTATTAGTGTAGGGGATATTCAGTCTTTCATTCAATATATGAGAAGTTTTATGAACCCGATTGCGCAATTGGGTAACTTGTCTTCTACGTTCCAACAATCTCTTGCTGCTGCGGAACGTGTCTTTAACTATTTAGAAGAACCTGAAGAAGTTGAAGATGCAGATACCGTTATTGATGTAAGTAAGGTAGAAGGTCATGTTTCCTTTGAAAATGTTAATTTTGGATATGATCCAGATGTAACGATTATTAATAATTTCAGTGCCGACGTTAAGCCAGGTCAAAAGATTGCGATTGTAGGTCCAACGGGCGCTGGAAAGACAACGATTGTTAAACTTTTGATGAGATTCTATGACGTAACTTCCGGATCGATTAAGGTTGATGATCATGATATTCGTGATCTTAAACGTGAGGATCTTCGTAATTTAATTGGGATGGTTCTTCAAGATACTTGGTTGTATAGCGATACCATAAATGAAAATATTCGCTATGGTAAATTGGATGCAACGGATGAAGAAGTCCACGAGGCAGCTATGAAGGCTCAGGTTGATTACTTTGTACGTACACTACCAGAGGGCTATCAAACTGTTCTTAATGAAGAAACGACCAATATCTCTCAAGGACAAAAACAACTCTTAACGATTGCACGTGCGATTCTTGCGGATCCAAAAATCCTCATCCTTGATGAGGCTACCAGTTCCGTAGATACACGTACAGAGGTTCTGATTCAAAAAGCATTGGATGTTTTAATGGAAGGACGCACAAGTTTTATTATTGCGCACCGTCTATCAACAATTCGAAACGCTGATTTAATCCTTGTTATGGATAAAGGGGATATTGTTGAAAAGGGAAGTCATGATGAGTTACTTGCTCAAAATGGATTCTATGCAACACTTTACAACAGTCAATTTTCAGAAGAAGACTAGGGAATTTTCCCTAGTCTTTTTTATTGGAGATGCGAATGCAAAAAAAAATGAGAACGTTAGTTCTCATTCAAAATAATCTTGGGCAATAACGCCGGTAACTTCAGGAATTTCATCCATGAGTAAGGCTTCAACACCGCCTTTTAAAGTATAATCGATTAATCCACAGCCGATACAAGCACCGAGGAGTTTAACGGTAACAACACCGTGCTCATCAACACTGACAAACTCCATGTCACCGCCATCACGTTGGATGTAGGGACGTATTTTATCGAGAGATTCAATAATGCGTTCTTCTAGGGTCATGATGGTATCCTCATAAAGTAGAGTAGTGAAGCAGTAATAAAGCCTAGTAAAAAGCCACCAACGACCTCAACCCATTTATGGCCGAGGACTTCTTTTATTTTTTGTCTATAAATTGGATTCTCTAATGTTGTTTGTGTTAAGACTTCAATATCCTGAATTAATTGTTTGGTAATTTTAATGTTTTGTCCGGCGTAATAGCGTACATTCGCAGCATCATAAATCACTGTTAATGAAAAGACAAGTGAAATAAAGAAATATTGCGAAGAAAAGCCAGATTGGTATCCAAGTGCAAGTGTTAAACCAATAACAAGAGCGGTATGGGAACTTGGAAAGCCACCACTTTCAAAAATCATACTTAAGTTCTTTTCGCCTGTTTTTAAATAGTGGAAAAATGGTTTTAGAACTTGAGCTAAAATATTTGCAACAAGTGCAGAAACAATGGGGTAAAAATTATCGCTCATGTGGTCACCTCTTCGGAAGTTATTATATCATACATTAGATACTGTGTTATAATAACAATGTTATTGAGGTAGAGATTTATGAAAAGAATGTATATGAACGGACAGATTGTTGAGGGGACCATTACAGGAATTCAGCCTTATGGAGCCTTTGTCTCAATCGATGAAAATACAACTGGATTAATTCACATATCTGAAATTTCAGATGATTTTGTGCGTGATATTCGCCAATTTGTGAGCCAAGGTGAACGTATCATTGCGAAAATAATTGATGTGAGTGAAGGACCACATCAATTACGACTCTCGTTGAAAGCATTGAATTACTCTTCACGTAAAGATCGTCAGTCAAAAGATCACAAGAGACCTTTAGTCCCAAGTGATTCCATTGGCTTTGAAACGCTTGCGGATATGATGCCTCAGTGGTTATCGGAAAAGGAGAATCCAATGATTAGAGTAGATTTAAAACATGCTTTATTAGAAGAAGATGTATTAAGTTATCAAGACGATGTGAGTCGTATTCATGAAATGATTCATTCACGAAGCGGTAAAGGTAATGATTACCTGGGTTGGCTTGATTGGGCAGAACGCTATGATGTTGAAGAGTTTGCACGTATTAAAGAATGTGCAAAACGCATTCAAGATCAAGCTGACGTTTTACTTGTTTGTGGAATTGGCGGTTCTTATTTGGGAAGTCGTGCGGCGATTGAAATGATTCAAGGGCCTTTCCCAAAAAATGATTTAGAGATTATTTATGTTGGGAATACATTCTCATCAACTTCTGTAGTTCGTATTTTAGACTATATTAAAGATAAAGAAGTTGCATGTAATGTAATTTCCAAATCCGGTACTACAACCGAAACAGCATTAGCATTTAGAATGATTCGTCAATTTATGGAAGAGAAATATGGCGCAGATGCTTCTAAACGTATCTATGCAACAACGGACAAAGAACGAGGACTTTTAAAACCCCAAGCAGATGCCAAGGGATATGAATCGTTTGTAATCCCAGATGATATTGGGGGTCGTTTCTCAGTTATTACACCTGTGGGATTATTACCAATGGCAGCAGCTGGCTTAGATATCGATAAGTTTATGGCTGGTGTTAAGAAAGCAACATTTGAGTTAAATAATCCTGATTTATCTGCCAACCCTGCATATGTATACGCTGTTGTACGTCGTATGCTTGAGAAGCAAGGGAAATCAGTGGAAATGTTTGTTAGTTATGAATCACACCTTGTGTTTCTTGCGGAGTGGTGGAAACAACTTTTTGGAGAATCAGAAGGAAAAGACGGAAAAGGCTTGTTACCTGCAAGTGTAAACTTCTCAACCGACCTTCATTCAATGGGGCAATTTGTTCAAGACGGGAATAAAGTTTTATTCGAGACTGTTGTTCTTGTGGATAAACCTATTGCTGATATGGTCGTTCCGACTGAAGAAGATGACTTAGACCAAATGAATTATTTGGCTGGTAAGAGTTTGCACTGGATTAATGAGAAAGCATTCGAAGGAACTTTAGAGGCACATGAAGTAACAGGTGGTGTGCCCAATGTTCTTATTCATCTTGATGAAGCCAATGAAGAGAACTTAGGTTATGCGATGTACTTCTTCTTTAAAGCACTTGCAATGTCGGTGTATATGTTGGATGTGAATCCATTTGATCAACCCGGTGTTGAAGTTTATAAGAAAAACATGTTTAAGCTTTTAGGTAAATAATAAAAAACCACCAATCTGGTGGTTTTTTATTATTTATTTATGATTCCATTCGAATTGAAGTTGAAGGGAATTTTTTAATTAAGGACAGGCACAATTGCCTTAATTAAACCTTTTGTTGAAAAAGGAAGTTGTGTTTAATCGATAACTTAGATGAGATTAAACGATTTGAGTATTAGAATCAATCATCCTACCAAAGATGATATCATACTGAATTAAATCAAAATCTAATTCACAAGAATATTATATAGTAGGATTTATTATGTGAATCAACAAAAACATGAATTCAGACACAATCAGCCTCTATTTGTATCGTGTTAAACACGAACAGCACAAATATGTGAAATTAATAATAAACTTCCACAAATTCAATCTAAAACACGTTATCAATTTTGTTGTTCTTTTAACTCAGTTTTCTTAGCACGTGAAAAGTCAATGTGACAATATCCACCAGGATTCATTTCTAGATAATCTTGATGCTCTTCTTCAGCCCTTGTGAAGTTTAAAAGTGGAAGCACTTCAACTGCAAGTGGTTTTGAATATTGCTCTTGATATGCAATTAATAGGGATTCAAGATGTTCGTAATCACTCTCGTGTTCAAAATAGATTCCAGTACGGTATTGTGTCCCGATATCATTACCTTGTTTGTTGAGGCTGGTAGGATCGATAATTCGAAAAAGGTGATCGACGATTGCATCAAGAGAGATGACTGCATGATTGTATTGAATCATTACAGCTTCTACGGCCCCTGTGTTACCTGAACAAACATCACGATATGAAATGTCTTCTTGATTACTGTTTGCATAACCCACAGCAGTATTCTCAATTCCTTTTAACCGCTTATAATATTCTTGAACTCCCCAGAAACAGCCACCGGCTACAAATATTGTTCGTAATTCTCGTGTATATGGATTTCTCATTGTAGTACCTCCTATGGTTAAAAGATACCATAACTCCAGTGTATTTCTAAAGCAAAAGGCACTTTGAAGTGCCTTAAACCCAGTGGTCTATGCTGGGATAGAATACGATCATGGAGTCGATTGTATTCTATGAGCGTGTGCTCTATTTAATAATATAGTGTATAATCGTTATAATATGATGAAGGAATTGTTAATTTTACGTTAAAACGTGATTTATGATACAATGCTTAAATGGAGGAATTACTATGAGTGAATTAATAAATTTTAGAGATTTTGGTGGTTACCCGACAAAAGATGGCCGAAAAATTAAGACGGGTATTTTCTATCGTTCTGGTTCATATCGTGATTTGACAGAAGCGGATCGTGCTTACGTTAAAACATTAAACATTCAAAATTTACATGATTTTAGAGAACCAACAGAGTTGGATAAGGATGAACGTAAAGAAGGACTTGCAAAGAATGTTCATGATATTTCCGCATCATTACATCTTGGAGGGTTTGAAGAAGATCCAAGTGTTCCGTATACTGTTTTATCTTCCGAAAGTATGATTGAGTTTTACGAAAAATTACCTTTTTCAAATCCTGCATATCAAAATGTTTTTAAAGTGTTACAGGAAGACAATGCTGTTCCTTACTTACATAATTGTACTGCTGGAAAAGATCGCACCGGTGTCGCAACTGCATTAATCCAATTAGCGCTCGGTATGCATGAAGATGCAATTATTTATGATTACATGCTTTCTATGGAAGCTTATGACGCAATCTTTGAAAACGAAGTGCGTCGTCTTAAAGAAGGACGTACTGTGGAAACATTACTATATAAAGTTCCAGGACTCATTATTAAGCCGGGCTATTTAAAGAGTGCACTTTCAGCTATCCTTGAAAAATATGGATCATACGAATCCTATTTCGAAGAAGAGTATGGATTGGATGCTGATAAACTTGCAGCGATGCGCGATCGTTACACTGAGCGATAACATAATCTAACATAGTTTTAGAGTATCAATAACACAATTATTTTGTATACTCTAGGTGTAAGAAGAAATCTTACCTGTATGAACCTCTTCTCCAAAATATTCATATCCCCTTATGAATAACAACAATAATAATATTCATACAGAATTCTTTCCCCTTAATATAAAGAAAGCACCTTAGTTCGCTAAGGTGCTTTCTTTATATAAAGATATCGTTTACCCGTTCAGTTTTTTCTGAGAATTCATCACGGTATTTTTCGGCGATAATGGCCTCACCTTTTTGGAGTGATGCTTGAACATCAATAATTCGTTGGTTTGTAGAACCTCTGAACAGCGCAGCGAGGTTTTTCTTTTTTATTAAAAAGCGTCCGTCAATGAGAATGTCTAATTGTGAAAGAAATTTTTGTACAAAAGGATCTCGATGACGTAAGAGTGCTTCAAAGGTGTAACCGCTGTATGACCATAAGTTGTAGCCTTCTTCTTTTAGTCTTTTCGCAATGAAATAAAGTTGTTCAGCCTGGACAAAGGGTTCACCACCAGAAAAGGTCACTCGTTTTAAATCAGCTCGAAGAATTTGTTGAATCACTTCGTCAACTTCAATAAGCTCACCACCATCGAAAGGAATGGACCTTTGATTATGGCATCCAGGACAGTTGTGAGGACAGCCCTGTGTAAAAACTACAGAGCGTATCCCTTCACCGTCCACAATGGAGTCTGAAATAAATGAAGCCAATCTAATTTTCATAGCGATGTTTAACTCGGTCGTGTTCTTCAGAACGTTTTGCATCATTAAAGCGATCTAGAGTCCCAACAAGATACCCGGTAATCCGACGGATGCGTTCAAATCCATAATCACCGTCGTTTTCAAGTCGTCCACAACTTGGACATTCTTCGTTAATGATTCCTGTATAACCGCAGATTGGATCGCGATCAACGGGATGGTTGATTGCACCATATCCAATTTCGTTGTCATGCATCATACGCACGACTTCTTCAAATGCTTCAAGATTTTGGGTCGTGTCCCCATCAAGCTCTACATAAGTGATATGACCACCATTTGTGAGTGCGTGGTAAGGTGCTTCAATTGCCAATTTATCTTTGATAGAAATATCATAATAAACAGGAACATGGAATGAATTTGTATAGTATGTACGGTCAGTAACTTCTGGAATTGATCCGAAAATTGAACGATCAATACCAACAAATCGACCTGATAAACCTTCGGCTGGAGTTGCAATGAGTGAGAAGTTAAGTTGTTCTTCTTCAGTGTATTTATCGGCTAAATCACGCATAAATCCAACGATTTCAAGTCCAATACGTTGGGACTCAGGACTTTCACCATGATGTGCACCCGTTAACGCTTTTAGACATTCTGCAAGACCGATAAATCCAAATGCAAGTGAACCGTGTTTTAATACTTTACGTAGGTTGTCTTTAGGCTTAAGATCTTTTGAATTTTTCCAAACCCCTTGACCCAATAAAAATTTAAAATTCGATACGGATTTACTACATTGAATTTCGAAACGCTCAAGCAATTGATCTTTCACAAGTTCCATAAGGTGTTCAAGTTCTTTATAGAAACCATCAAAGTCCGGTTCGTCATGATTCAGAATTCCATGCTTGATTCCAAGTCTCACAAGATTAATAGATGTGAAGCTTAGGTTACCACGGCCGGTTACTTCTTCGTGTTCTGGATCTGTAACATCTCCCATTACACGTGTACGACAGCCCATATACGTGATTTCAGTTTCATAACGACCATCTTTGTAATATTGTTTATTAAATGGTGAGTCAATAAATGAGAAATTTGGGAAAAGACGTTTTGCGGATGTTTTAATTGCAAGTTTAAACAAATCATAGTTTGGATCTTCAGGATAGTAGTTGACACCTTCCTTAATTTTAAAGATGGAGATTGGGAAAATAGGTGTTTCCCCCTTACCGAGTCCCTTATCAAGTGCTTTAAGGTAGTTTTCCATAACCATTCTACCTTCAGGTGTTATGTCCGTTCCAAAGTTTATTGAACTAAATGGAACTTGAGCACCTGCACGAGAATGCATGGTGTTTAAGTTGTGGATAAATGCTTCCATTGCTTGGAATGTAATACGATCAGTAGTTCTTAGAGCCTTATCATAAGCCTTATCCACCAAGTTCATTAAGACATCATTCTTTTTCATGAGGGGTTCAAACGCTTGGATGTCAACGGTGATTGATGGCAGCTGGTCAATATGCTTAATAACTTTCGAAAAATCAACTTCGTCGAGGTGTTCTGTTATTTCTAAAAAATCATAAAGCTTTTGTTTGAATTGTTTTTTAAAGGTCGCAAGCACACCAGGAGCCATATAATAATCAAATGCAGGAATACTTTGTCCTCCATGTTGGTCATTTTGGTTTGATTGAATTGCGATTGCGGCCAATGCGGCATACGAAATGATATCCTTTGGTTTGCGTAAGTGTCCGTGTCCTGTTGAAAAGCCATCCTCAAAGAGTTGTTCTAGATTAATTTGGTTACAGGTTGTTGTTCCCATGGGTAAGAAATCCATATCATGAATATGAATTTGTCCAGCATCATGGGCTTCATAGTAATCCTCACTCATTTGATAAGCTTTTGCGAATTCTTTAGAAACGGTTGAGCCAAACTGCAACATCATCCCCATTGGACTGTTTCCATCAACATTAGCATTCTCACGCTTGGAATCTTCATCGACGGCCTCTTTTTGGTTTAATTTTTCAATTGCCTTCAAAAATTTATGCTGTTTAGAGATGAAAATTTTTCGTGATTCATTTCGACGATTACGGTATTGGGAAAATGATTCGTAAACATCAGTATAATTTTGACGGAGTAGTTCACGTTCAATTAAGTCTTGAATATGTTCAATGGAAATATAGTCTTCATGCACTGCGATTTCTTCGATTTGTTTTAAAACCTCCATGTAGACGTGGTTTGCATCATCGTTTGAATATTTATTTGATTCGAGTGAATCAAAACCTTTTTTGATTGCAATTGCAATTTTCTCGCCATTAAATTTCATTTTTTGATTATCACGCTTTAGTATCGTGATTTTATCTAGGTGTTCTAATCCTTCCATTTTTACCTCCTACAGTATTTTGATCACGGACTTTTATCCATGATTATCTTGTATATCTATCATACATTTAGATAGAAATCTTGCCAAGATGAAATGGGGTCGCAATCGATTAGTACACTACTTCACAAGTAAAAGCGTATAATATTTAATGATAATCGTTATTAATTCAAGAAACATTCATGTTTTTTCTTGTTTTTTTAGGTTATAATGCCTTATACAGTGTATAAATGAAAATCGTGAAAATATATGATGATTATCATTGTGTGATATAATCAAATTAGAAAGATAGGGGTGACGAAGTGATAATTGTAAGACTAGATCGGGTCATGGCAGATCGTAAAATGACTCTAAAAGAGTTGTCGGAACGTACAGGGCTTTCTGAAGTGAACCTTTCGAAATTAAAAAATTCTCGTGTCAAAGCGATTCGGTTTTCAACCTTGAACGCCATCTGCACAGAATTGAAGTGTCAACCACGCGATATCTTGGAGTTTGTTTATGATATCTAGTGGTGAATGGGTGAGGGGTTATCGATTCGTGATACTTATTTAAAACCAAGAGGGTGATCTCTTGGTTTTTATTATATATATAAGGATAGTTTAATAATATGGATAATATTATTTATGTAGCGGTTAGAATGATTGACATATATGTTGGAATAGCATAAGGTGTTTTTGGTATATATAAGAATAAATTGTATTTTGAATGAATATTTGTTAAAATTAATCTAGAAAAGATAGAAAAGGTTGGATATTATGGCAAAAGTATTATTACTAATCATATCTGCGGTTATAATTGTTTTATCTCTATTACAAAGTGGAAAATCAGAAGGATTTACAGGCGCTTTCTCAGGCGGAAAAGGATTGGACTTATTCTCGAACACAAAAGAACGTGGTGCTGAGAAGGTTATCTCTAATCTAACAATGGGTGCAGGAATTATATTCTTTGCTCTTGTTTTGTTTATCCTAAAAACACAAGTATAGGAGAAACCGCTTAAAGCGGTTTTTATTTTTATGAGTAAATATAAAAATTATGAAGCAGTAAAGACTCAGTTGGAGTCATTAAAAGAACAAGTGTTGTTAAGTACGTTTATAGAGAGCGTAGTTGAAAACAAAAAATTAAATGTTGATGAAATTAATGAGGTACTTGAAGAAATGTCTTTGGGTAAAGAGATTGTCATCGATGGTGAAAATCTTTACTATATTGATAATGTGAAGTATGGTATTGGTTCTTTTCGTGTTGTCCGAGAAACATTTGCGTTTGCGGAAACACTAAGTGATTCATTTTATATCGGGAAAGATGATTTTAATGGAGCGCTCGATATGGATGATGTACTCTTCGAAATTAAAAGCAATGAAAAACGATTTGGGGTTGTGATTAAATCATTAAAACGAAACCGTGATGTAATTTTAGGTACGATGAAAAAAGATGGAAAAAAATTATTCTTTATTCCTTATGATAACAAAATTACATTTAAAGTTGAGTATGATCCATTGAATCATGATTTGAAGGAAAATGATCGTTGTATTGGTCGTATCACTTCAGTTGGTGAGCGCATTCATGTAGCGATTATTTCTGTGTTAGGTCAAGCGGATGAACCAGGAATGGATGTTCTAAGTGTTCTTTTTGTTTATGGCATTGATAATGAATTTAAACAAGAAGTTTTAGATGAAGTGAAGAATGTTCCGACTGAAATTGATCAAAATGAAACGAAACATCGTATGGACCATCGTGATCAATATGTTATTACAATTGATGGTGAAGATGCGAAAGATTTGGATGATGCGATCTATATGGAGGCATTAAACGGTGGATACCGTCTCTATGTCCATATTGCGGATGTTGGCCATTATGTTCAACCTCAAACTGCTTTAGATCGAAGTGCCTATGAACGTAGTTCCTCAGTCTATATGGTTGATCGTGTGGTCCCAATGTTGCCGAAAGAACTTTCTAACGGTATTTGTTCGCTTCATCCTAACGTCGATCGATTGACGATGACATGTCAGATGGATATCAGTTATGCAGGGGAAATTATTGACTATAACATTTATGAGTCTGTTATTTGTTCCAAACGTCGTATGAGCTATAAAGAGGTAAATACATCACCCGATCTTGGTGAAGTTCAAGATATGGTAAGTATGATGCTCGATTGTGCACGACGTCTTCAATACAAGCGTAATCAAGCAGGTCAAATTGGTTTTGATAGCGCCGAAAGTCAGTTTGTTATTGATCACGAAGGAAATGTATTGGATATTTTCTTAAGAGAACGTGGTGAAGCAGAAGAGATGATTGAATCCTTTATGGTTATTGCGAATGAGGTTGTGGCACAACACTGCCGTTATCAATCGATTCCAGTATTATACCGTGTCCATGAAGCACCTGACCGTGAAAAGATGCAAGAGTTAAGTCATACACTTCGTATTCTCGGTTATCGCCTTAAAGGGAATTTAGAAGAGATAAGACCTAAAGAAATTCAAAAAGCATTGAAGTATTTTGAAGGGAAACCAGAATATCCTGTTGTATCACGTCTTATGTTGCGCTCGATGACCAAAGCGAAGTACAGTCAAGAACCGCTTGGCCATTTTGGTCTCGCCCTAGAAGACTATACTCACTTTACATCTCCAATACGACGTTACGCTGATTTATTACTACACCAACGAATCAAACAATATGCTGTTAAACATGATTTTTCTAAATTAGAAAAAGATGAGCAGTTTACGATTGAAGCTGGTTTGCATGTGTCGAATAAAGAACGCTCGATTTTAGATGCAGAACGTCAAGTTGAGAAGATTAAAAAAGCTCAATTTATGTCTAATAAAATTGGCGAAGAGTATGTTGGTTTCATTAGCGGGATTAGTAATTTTGGAATTTTTGTGGAGCTCCCCAATACAGTCGAAGGACTCATCCATGTTAGAAATTTAAATGATGATTTTTATACCTTTGATGGCCCTTCACAAAAAATGATTGGTGAGCGAACTGGAAGAACATACTCAATTGGTCAAAAACTTAAAGTAAAACTTGTTTCGGTTGATGAGCTTGAACATGTTGTTAATTTTGAGATCATCGGTCAAAAGAAAATAAGTCGTCGTAAACCAAACTCAAACAAGGACAGTTTCAAGCGCAATGAACGTCCGAATGAAAAAAAATATAAAGAAAAGCGAAAGGGGCGAAGAATTAATGACCGTCGTCGCAAAAAATCGTAAAGCATTTCATGAATATTATATTGAAGATCGTTATGAGGCGGGTATTGTTCTAACAGGTACAGAAATTAAATCTGTACGACAAGGTAAGGTTCAATTAAAAGATGCCTTTATCTCGATTGTTAACGGTGAAGCCTATATTAAGGGAATGCATATCGCTCAGTTTGAACAAGGAAATCGATTTAATCATGATGAGACCCGCGAGCGTAAGTTATTGTTGCATCGACATGAAATTGAAAAACTTGTTAAAGCTCAACAACTTCAAGGGTACACAATTGTTCCGTTAGATCTCCATTTATCACGAGGTCGTGCTAAACTTGAAATTGCGACAGCAAAAGGGAAGCATCTCTTTGACAAACGCCAAGTTGAAAAAGAACGAAGTATTAAACGAGACATTGAGAAAGCGATGAAACGATAAGAAGCATTTATGCTTCTTTTTTTAAGGGGAGGAATGATTGGTTACAAATTTAGAAATGCACGAATGCTCTAGAGGATTTATTGACTTATTTCTGATTAAGTTGTACTATCAAGATAACACATGGAGGTGTTGAATATGAAACTTTGGATGATAATCTTAGCGATTGTAGTTGTAATTGCTTTGTTTGCGATTTCAGCTTACAACGGATTAGTTAAACTTCGAAATATGGTTGAGGAAGCTTTCTCAACAATGGATGTATATTTGAAAAAACGTTATGACTTAATTCCAAACCTCGTTGAAACGGTTAAGGGATATGCAGGTCATGAAAAAGATACACTTGAAAATGTCATTGCAGCACGAAATAAAGCGGTAAATGCTCAAGGTATGGAAGAACAGTTAGCTGCTGAAGGTGATTTAAGTAAAACAATGGGACGTCTATTTGCGCTTACAGAAAGCTATCCTGATCTTAAAGCAAATACAAACTTTATGGATTTGCAAGGTCAACTTAAAACGATCGAAACAGAAATTGCACAATCCCGTAAGTACTATAATGGTGTTACACGTCAATATAATATAAAACGTGAAACATTCCCTACAAATATTTTTGCGAATATGTTCGGATTTGCACGTAAACCTCTTTATGAAGTTGATAATGAGACAGAACGTCAAAACGTTAAAGTTCAGTTCTAATTGAGGGAGGTTACTCCCTTTTTTTATAAGGAGGATTCTTTTATGAAGCGTATAAAACAGTTAATATTTGCAATGGTACTCGCTCTAACATTATTCATCACTCCTTTATCAGCAAATGAAACAAGGAGTAAAGTCGCGAGCTTACCGAGTCCTAATTCTTCTGATATTCAGAATCATTATAAAGATTATGGTTTTCCAGTTGTCGGAGAATCGTTTGATATCGCTTTAGATGTCAAAGAAGATGGTCGTATAAACGTTAATATTGTATTGGATGCATATTTTCATGAACCAAGACAAGGGATTTTTGTTACAATAGCGGACCGCTATAACGATTATGATTTTGGTAATGGTCCTAAAGATTATGTATTTCCGACCTCTGACATTCGTGTGAAAAATCGTGATGTGGAGATAGATCATAATAGTGATGGTGCAGTGTTAAAAATTGGGACACCCGGAAAATTTTTACAAGGTTCTCAACGCTATGAATTTTCGTATGTGATTAACACAAGAGACTTAGAATTAGAACAAGGTGATTTGTTATATCAAAACTTAATTACACAGTACTGGGATTTTCCAATGATGAAAACTTCATTTAAAATCCAAATGCCAAAGTCTTTTGATGCAACACCCAAGTTTTATGCAACAGCGCATAATCTACCAGTGGAATACAAAGTAGATGGAACAACAATCACAGGATCCTTTAATCAACCCCTTTATCAAGAGGCGTTGAGTGTGTGGTTGGATTTACCTCATAACTATTTCGTTTTTCCAATTTTCGATAAGACCCCAATTACTGTTGGGATATCGGGCGTGTTAGCGCTAATCATGGCTATACTTTTCTTCAAATACGGTCGTGAATATCCAATTGTGGATACGGTTGAATTTAGTGCGCCTTACGGACTTTCGAGTGCTGAAACTGGATACGTTTATCGCGGTTATTCGAAGGCCAATGATATTGTCTCGTTAATCATTTACTGGGCATCTAAGGGCTATCTAACAATTGAAGAATTGGATGAAAAAGGAAAGAATATAAAATTAACAAAAATTGCTGAGTTATCGGATGTCCGCAATCGTGAAGAATTGCGTGTATTTAATGCACTCTTTAAAAATCGAGAAGAAGTGACAACGAAAGAACTCAATACAAAATTTGGGAACGTAATTAGTAATGCTACGGCATCCTTGTCACTGAGATTCAGACAGAATAAAGAAGAACGTATTTTTTCGAAATCTTCAACTGTTTTAAAAACAATCGGTATGTTTGTGGCACCCATTGGTATTGCAATCGTTTTAGCATCAGTAGGTTATGCACGTATGGGTATTGAGGATGATGCGTATATCTTTGGGATAATGGGATATAGTTTGTTTATGGTACTCGGAATTTTTGGTTATTACGCTACGTCATTTGATGGTGTTGCGGGAACTCGAAAACCTAAGAGTATGTCCCTATTGTTTATTATCATAAGCGCAATTGCGACCGTCGCATTGACCATCGCAACCGGATGGGGTTTTAAAAATCCGCTTCCAATGATCTTGGCGTATGTTTTTTTCTTAATAAGTGTTGTAAGTGTTGCGAATATGGGCCGAAGAACAAAAATCGGTTCAGAATGGTATGGACAGATTCTAGGGCTCAAGCGCTTTATTGAGGTTGCGGAGCAAAGTCGTCTTGAAGCATTGGCTGAAGAAACTCCAGAAATCTTCTATGATATCCTTCCATATGCTTATGTTCTGGGTGTAACGGATGTTTGGTCTAAGAAATTTGAATCCATTGCAATCCAACAACCGGACTGGTATATTTCATCTCAACCGAATTTCTCTACATACTATATGTGGCATTCTTTGAGTCGATCGATGAATACATTACAGGCTTCTATGGTTTCAATACCTGCACCAACTGCCTCTTCAGGTGGTGGCGGGTCATTTGGCTCTGGCGGCGGTGGCGGATTCTCCGGAGGAGGATTTGGCGGTACCGGTGGTGGAAGCTGGTAAAAGCATCTCGTAAGAGATGCTTTTTTCTTTATACTCAGGAAAATAAAATATGAGGTATAATATTAGTAATGTATATAGGGGGTTATGATGGATTTTTTTAGAGGCTATAAATTTAAAACAATTATCGCGATCATCTTTAAGTTCATTGAGGCAGTTTTTGAACTGCTCTTGCCACTTTTGATGGTCAAGTTAATTGATGTCGGAATTGTGGGCAATGATTTAAACTATATTTATAAAATAAGTGGTTTCATGCTGCTGTTTACAATTTTGGGTTATTTATCATCAATTGTCTGCCAATATTTGGCATCACAAATATCACAGCAGGTAGGAGGGCGTATTCGTCTTTCGTTGTTTGAAAAAATTAATTCATTATCACTTGGTGATACAGATTTATTTTCCAGTTCAATGCTCACAACGCGTGTTACAACGGATGTGAATCAAATTC
Organism: Erysipelothrix sp. strain 2 (EsS2-7-Brazil); assembly: GCF_016617655.1. NCBI lineage: Bacteria > Bacillati > Bacillota > Erysipelotrichia > Erysipelotrichales > Erysipelotrichaceae > Erysipelothrix > Erysipelothrix sp. strain 2 (EsS2-7-Brazil). The sequence continues at coordinate 139,411 of NZ_SCFT01000002.1, read as the reverse complement.
AGGAAATGATTGCTAAGACCATTCGGCTTGCGGTTCGAGCACCCATGATTATGTTAGGAAGCCTCTATGCGCTTTACCATCTTAGCCCAATACTTGGAAAGCAGTTATTGTTTACGCTTCCTCTGTTTCTTATCGTTGTGGGTTTGTTTATGCGTTTTTCGATGGTCTATCATCTTGATGCACAGTCTAAACTTGATCAAGTCGGTCAAAAAGTTAAAGAATATCTTAGTGGTGTAAGAATTGTTCGTGCTTTTTCTCAGACTGAGAGAGAAATTAATAATTTTTCACGTCGTAATAAGTCTTTAGAACAGAAACAACTAAAAGTTGGTTTTGTGTCTACCCTATCAAGCCCGCTTACCTCGTTTATGATGAATCTCGTTCTTGTGGTATTAGTTTATTCTGGAGCACTCCAAATCAATGAAGGATTCATGACACAAGGCCAAATGGTTGCCGTTATTAACTATTGTACTCAACTTGTTATGACCCTCATCGTTTTTATGAACCTCGTGATGATTTTTGCTAGAGGGTATACCTCTAAGAAGCGCGTTGATGAGATTTTACACTTAGAGTCCAGTATGGATATATCAGGGAAAGAAGGTCTATATGCTGGTCCCTTGGACATCGAATTTCAAAATGTATCGTTTGCATATCCGAATACCAATAGAAATGTACTCAAAGATATCAATCTAAAAATCAGACCCAAAGAAACATTAGGTATTATTGGTCTCACCGGGAGTGGTAAAAGCAGTTTAGTAAAACTCTTGCCACGTTTATATGATGTGAGTGAGGGAAGCATTCAAATTAATAATCAAGATATTAAGGTTTATTCTATAGATTCATTACGAGAACATATTGGTTATGTTTCTCAAAGTGCTTCATTTCTAAGTTTGACAATGGAGGAGAACATAGAAATGGAACAGAAGCGAGATGTCGTGAGTGCACTTCATCATGCTGAAGGGAAAGAATTAATTGATAAAGGTTTAGATTTTCAAATTCAGGAAGGTGCAACGAATTTATCCGGTGGCCAACGTCAACGTCTAAGTATCGCAAGAGCCCTTGCGAAAAATCCAGGCCTCCTAATTTTTGATGATTCATTCAGTGCGTTGGACTACCTCACAGATAAGCGTTTACGTGAAAATTTAGAACGTTATTATGGGGAAAGTACCAAAATCATCATTAGTCAGCGGACGAGTTCGGTTATGAACGCTGAAAATATTATTGTGATCGATAACGGCGTCATCATCGCACAAGGAAACCATCAAACGCTTCTAGAGAGCTGTGATTTATACAGACGCATCAACGCATTGCAAGAGGAGGGAAATGATGAGAAACAATAAAAAACTTCTTTTGTTATGTGTCCTAGCGAGCATCATTTCGAGCTTCGCCTTGGTTATAACTCCATATTTCCTAGGAAAAGCCATAGATGGCATGGTGGGATATCAAAATGTCGATCTCCAATTTGCCACAAAAATGTTAAGCTACACCGCGGTGGCGTATTTTATGCACTTTATTTTGAGCTGGGCGACAAACCGTATGGCGAATCGTTTTTCAGTTCGATTCGTATCAAATTTGCGAAGTGATCTCATGAAGAAAATTACGCACTTACCAATTTCATTTATTGATCAACATGCGCATGGAGATCTTCAAAATTTATTTGTTATGGATAGTGAACTGATTATTGATGGAATGTATCTTTTGTTGACACAGTTTTTAGGTGGTGTCTTCGTAGTCTTGGTTGCAGCTTATTACATGATTCGTATTAACTTAGTAATGAGTCTTGTGGTATTTGTGATGGTGCCAATCGTTTATTTTACCTCGAAATTAATTTCTCGAAAATCGTTTGGCTACTTCCAAAAACAACAAGAGCTTTCCGGGAAACTTAGCGGTAAAACCTCTGAATTTGTAGACAATTATCATCTTGTGCTTACAAGTAATTACAAGAACCAAGCCATTCAAGAATTTTCAAATATTAACAATGAACTAAACAAGGTTGGTGAAAAAGCACAATTCATGTCTGCATTAACCAACCCGACAACTCGATTAATGAACAACTTATCCTATGTTTTATTAGGATTAACGGGCGCTTTCGGCGTATTAAATAACACCCTTACAGTAGGGTTGATGACAAGCTTTTTGAGTTATTCGATGATGTTCTCAAAACCGTTTAATGAATTCAGCGCAATTATTTCGCAAATTATTGCAGCGAAAGCAAGTTATCAGCGGCAACAAAAGGTTTTTAACGAAACAAACGAAGTAGATTGTCTTCAAGAAACAAAATTAGAAGGAAAGACAGTTGCATTTGAAGATGTTAATTTTTCATATGATGGAAAACATACCATTATAGAAAATCTTAATTTACAAATAAATCCTTTAAGTAAAGTTGCGATTGTCGGTCCTACCGGTGCGGGGAAATCGACACTGCTAAATTTATTGATGCGATACTATGATGCAGATTCCGGCTCAATACTCATTGATGGATTAGAAGTAAATGATGTGTCTCGATCAAGTATTCGTCAGACGATGTCAATTGTCTTACAAGATCCGTGGCTGTTTGAGGGTACAATCCGTGAGAATATTTCTTATGGCAATGAAAAAGCGACGGAGGAAGAAATTATTCGTGCGGCAAAACAAGCGGGATGTCATGATTATATTATGTCACTTGATGGTGGATACGATGCCCCTATAAAACTGGGGTCACAAAATATATCTTTAGGTCAAAAGCAACTTATTACAATTGCGCGTGCTCTTTTAATGGATGTTCCAATCATTATACTCGATGAGGCAACAAGCAGCGTTGATGTTGTAACGGAACGACATATTCAAAATGTCTTCACCCAGATCATGAAATCTCACACAACATTTTTTGTAGCACATAGACTTTCAACGGTAACAGACTCAGATATGATTCTTGTTATGAAATCGGGAAGGCTTGTCGAACAAGGGACACACGAGGAACTGATGGAACTTAGAGGCTTTTATTATGAACTCTACACGAGTCAGTACTGATGTGAAGTTATGTGACAATCTTATGAATATATTTAATAAAAACACAAAATATGATATTCTTATAGACAGTCATGAATATTCACCGATAGCGTGATATAATTAATGAGAATAAGGAGGTTCTTATGCCATTCGCCTTAATAACATTTCAATCAATTATCAATAGTTTAAAGGCTATCGTAGACTTTTCAATTATTTGGGTTTTGGTTTATTACATTCTGAGAATTGTTAGAAACAACTCTCGAACTGTTCAAATTTTCAAAGGTATCGTATTAATCATTGCGATGCGTTTTGTTGCTCATAAACTAAGTCTCACTACATTAAAAGCGCTACTCGATCTATTGATTCAATATGGATTCTTGGTCGTAGTCATTATTTTTGTACCAGAAATTCGAGCAATGTTGGAACGACTCGGGAAAACATCTGTTTTTTCTGCGCTCCATTCTTTATCAGGTAATGAAAAGGAAAAACTTGTGGATGAACTTGTGGATGCTGCAACAGTGCTAGCTGAACGCAAAACAGGTGCACTTATCACACTAGAACAAGGGCATTCATTAGCGGATTATATTAAAACAGGAACTCCAATTAATTCATCCGTTACTTCTGAACTTTTATGTTCAATTTTTGTTACGTCGACGCCTTTACATGATGGTGCTGTAATTATTCAAGGGGATCGAATTGCATGTGCATCTGCATATTTCCCACCAACCGCTCAAGATTTACCAACGCGCTATGGTGCACGCCATCGTGCTGCAATTGGATTAAGTGAAGTTACCGATTCCGTAACAATTATTGTTTCTGAAGAGACAGGGACAATTTCAATTGCTGAGGGTGGAAAACTTCGCGAAATGGATGCAGCAAGTCTTCGAGAGTATCTCAATTTGTTAATCCAAAATAGCGAAAAAGAAGTAAGTCAAAGCTTAGGTGCTCATCGTAAACAGCGTAAGTTTAACTTATCAAAATTAAATGTTGATCCTATTAAGATTGAAAAAGTTGATAGCTCAGATTTAAACCTTAAATCAACTGAATCTGTAGAATCAAATGCTGAAAAGAGAGACTTTTCAAAATTAATGGGTATTTTCAAAAAGAAACCTAAAGATAACGATGCTAAAGATAAAACTGGAGATGACGCTAAAGCTGTAATAGGTAGCGAAACCAGTGCTCCTCAAGAAGATGAATCAAAAACGTCCGAAAATGTGGATCCCGTAACGACCGTAGATGATACGAATTCATCCGATAAACTAAACGATGAAGGAGGTGAGCCAAATGAGTCCGAAGAAAGATAAAAAGAATAAAAAATTTGATTCTGAGGATAAACTTGAGCTTGCGCAGATTATCGCAGAACGATCTGAAAAAATTACGAATCTAACGGAATCAGTCGGCGATGCATTTTTACGCGTTTTACGTTGGTTAAGTGCATGGTTTGACCGTATTCTCTTTAACCCTCGACACGCTAAACTTGTTGCGTTTGCAGTCGCATTGCTTATTTATTTTGCATTCAATGTTTCTGCTTCAACACCATCACCTGTGAACCAAGCACGTCAAATTCCAGATGTCCCAGTTGTTGTAAAATATAACTCTGAAATGTATGAAGTTGTGGACTTTGATGAAAAGGTTGATGTGATTGTGTTTGGGGATTATAGTGATATATCAATGGTAAACCCACAAAACGATCTTAAGGTTGAACTTGACTTAAGTGGACTTGCAGAAGGTACACATCAAGTAAATTACAAAACAAATATTACGTCTGCACGAATTCGAACAACGATAACACCAGCCTCTGCGAATGTTACAATTCGAATCAAAGAGGCAAAACGTATGACCTTAAGTACAGAATTTGTAAACCAAAATAAACTCGGAAGCCAATATGTCTTAGGTACTCCTGAGCTCGAAACACAAGATGTTACAATTAAAGCCTCGAAAGAAACAATGGCTCAAGTTGCCTTTGTAAAAGCATTGATTGATGTAAGTGGACAAACTGAACAGTTCACAACAGACGCAGAAATCGTTGCATACAATCAACAAGGAGAACGCTTAACAACTGTTGACGTACTACCGAAGACTGTCAAAGCGAAGGTAGATGTAACATCACCGAATAAAACAGTTCCGATTAAACCCGTCTTCCAAGGTGATATTCCGGAAGGTAAGGCAATTGCATCGCTATCGATGGATAATGAAGCGATGACAATTTACGCACAGCAATCGGTACTTGATAGTATTGAAGAAATTAAAGTTCCAATTCAAGCGAGCGGTTTAACAAAAGATACGAAACTCGTTCATAATATTAGTCTTCCTTCAGGAGTCCGTCATGGTACGGTTTCAAAAGTTAACTTTGATATCAAACTCGGTGAAGGGGAAACTAAGAAATTTGATGATATTCCAATTCTATTTGTTCATAATGTCAACCAGTTAAAAATCTCACCAGGTACTTCGGGTGATCAAAAGACTGCGACAACAACATCTCTAGAAGTATTTGGAACCAAAGAAAATATTGAGAAATTCAAACCTGAGAACGTTAAAGTATATATTGATATGCGTGACATTGAACCAGGTGATAATCAAGAAGTGAAACTTTATGTTGAGTATAACGATCCAACATCGTCACTCTACTCAGTTAAATCAACAAAAGAAACGGCAGTATTTAGTTTTAGAAAATAAGAGGTAAGTATTTATGGGTAAGTATTTTGGAACAGACGGACTTCGCGGTAAAGCGAATGATGCTCTGAGTTTAGATATTGCAATTAAAGTGGGACAATACTTGGGTTACTCGTTTAAAGGGCAGAGAATTGTAGTTGGACAAGACACAAGACTTTCGTCAGGAATGTTCGCAAGTGCAATTGCTGCAGGGGCGACATCAATGGGTGCTGATGTATATCTACTAGGTGTTTGTGCTACACCGGCACTAGCATATGCAGTAAAAAACGAAGGCTTCGCAGGAGGTGTAATGATTTCTGCGAGTCACAATCCTTACTACGATAACGGTTTAAAATGCTTTGCTTCGACGGGTATGAAAATATCGGCAGAATTAGAAGAAAAAATTGAGGCATACATCGATGGTGAAATTTCCATCGATGTTGCCCAAAGCAATGAAATTGGACGTGTAGTGGAATTTCCGGAAGGATTAGAAACATACATTCAATATCTCGAATCTTTAATTGATGTGCGATTTGATGGATTAAAAATTGTTCTTGATACCGCAAATGGATCGGCTGTATCTTCTGCGGAAAGACTGTTTAAAGATTTAGGCGCTCAGGTGACTGTGATGAATAATAATCCGGATGGGATTAATATCAACACGGAATGTGGATCAACACATCCCGAATCATTGCAAGCAAAGGTCGTAGAGTTAGGAGCAGATATGGGATTTGCTTTTGATGGTGATGCAGACCGCTGTTTAGCAGTTAACCATAAAGGTGAAATGGTTGATGGTGATGAAATCTTATTTATTCTTGGTCGTTTCTTTAAATCAAGAGAGCAACTTAAAGAAAACACAATTGTATCAACTGTTATGGCAAATTTAGGGTTTTTAAAATCATGTCAAAAATCGGGTTTGAATGTAATTACTACAGACGTTGGTGATAAGCATGTTTATGCATCGATGAATGAGAATGATTTTAAACTTGGCGGAGAACAGTCGGGACATATTATTTTAAAAGACTATGCGACAACAGGTGATGGTGTACTTACAGCACTTGTTATTGCGGAAGTAGCATCAAAAGCTGGAAAAACATTAGCAGAGCTCGGTTCGGAATGTATTCGATTCCCACAACTTCTTCAAAATGTTCGTGTTAATGATAAACAAGCAGTTATGAACCATGAAGCTGTTAAAGAAGCAGAGCAACGAATTCATCATGAACTTGGTGATGAAGGTCGTTTGCTTCTAAGACCTTCAGGTACAGAGCCACTTGTCCGCGTCATGGTTGAAGCACAAACAGATGATTTGTGTGAACACTATGTCAATGATATGATTAATGTAATCAATAACATTGAGTAAGGGTGATAATATGAAATATGTGATCAGTATTGTAGAAGATGAAAAAGATTTAAATGAGCTTGTCAAAAGTTATTTAGAAAACGCTGGTTATGAAGTCCGCTCTTATTATACATATGATGAAGCAAATGCTCATGTCCAAGATGATGATGTTCATCTTTGGATTTTGGATATTATGCTTGATGATAAGAGTGGTTTTGACTTGATTGAACGGATAAAAATGCACTCACCTGCAACACCTGTAATCTTTATGTCTGCGCGAGATAAAGAGTTTGATCGAATCATTGGTTTGGAAAAGGGAAGTGATGACTACATTACAAAACCTTTTTCGCCCAAGGAATTGGTATTGCGTGTTAATAACATTATTAAACGTTCTTATAATCAAGATCTTCAAACCGAAGTTGATGGTTATGTCATTGATGAGAAACAACGTAAAGCGAGCAAAGATGGCTATGAACTTGAACTTACAACAAAAGAGTTTGATCTCCTGATGCTTTTCGTCAAAAATAGAGGTGTCGCCTTTACACGTGAACAAATTCTTGTTCATGTATGGGAAACCAATTATTTTGGGTCAGATCGAGTTGTTGATGATACCTTAAGACGTCTTCGAAAAAAAATGCCTGGTCTTAATATACAAACAATATACGGATTTGGATATCGTCTTGGATGATGAGAAATATTCGTGAGTTTATTAGAAAGCTATCGTTAACACAGCAATTAATTGCAATTGTTGTTTTTACGTTTGCTTTCTTTTTAGTATTCTTTTTTGGAGCGTTATCACTGAATATCGATAAGTTTGTGGATAAGCAAATGTATGACTTAATTCATCGAACGCAACAGAATGTTATTTATAACTATAAACGGGGCTTAGATGATGTCGATTTATATGGAGCTAATGACCCAAACATTATCCATGTTATTCGTAACAAAGATGGCAGTATCAAATCAAATGGTTTAAGTTTGATTAATGTCGATTTACTCAAACAAGTTAAAATTCAAATGGATGCAGTTGAGTTGGAACAGAGCATCAACTATCGTTTTAAGGATAGTAGCCTCTATACAATTACAAACATCCCTGATAAACAAGCTAGCATTGCGACACTAATTTCTCGAAATTACCAAAATGAGTTTAAATCGTTATTACTTAATAACGTAATTAATATGATTTTGATTATCATCGGTGTTGTATTTTTACTGTTACTTGTATGGGTAAGTTATATTATCCATCCTTTAAATCAAATTCGTGCGTACATCGAAAAAATCAAACGTAATGAGGATGCGGAATTGAATATTGAGCGTCATGATGAAATCGGAGAATTGGCAGATGTTCTCGTCGAAATGAATGAAGAGTTAAAGCGGCAAGAACGTGTAAAAGAAGAGATGATTCAAAATATATCTCACGATCTTAAAACACCGATAGCAACAATTAAATCATACAGTGAAGCGATTAAAGACGGCGTGTATCCTTACGAAACACTTGAAAAATCAGTGGATGTTATTATTCAACATGCTGACCGGTTAGAGAAAAAAGTCTATAATCTATTAATGTTGAATCGGATGGATTATATGACCCACGAACAAATTGATCAGGATAGTAATGTTGAACTGCGAGAAACAATGGAATCTGTAATCGTTTCTTCAAGTCAAATAAGACCAGAAATTGACTTAATTTTAAATGCAGAAGAACAGAATGTGTTTTTTGGAACGGAAGAACCATGGCGTGTTGTGGTAGAAAATCTTCTTGATAATGCATTACGTTACGCAGAAACCAAAATTGTGATTACATTAAAGAATGATTATTTATCCGTATACAATGATGGTTCGACCATTAATGAAAACCGAACAGAACAAATTTTTAATGCTTATGAAAAGGGAGAGGGAGGTCAATTTGGACTGGGGCTCTCTATTGTAAATAAAGTAGCGACAAATTATGGTTATGTCGTTAGTGCTTCAAACGTCGATGAAGGCGTAGTTTTTGAAATTAGAAAGGCAGGAATTTAAATGAAACAAAAAATTGATTCACGTATTGCTGTACTGATTGATGCAGAGAACGTTCCATATGCTAATATTGGCGGTGTATTAAGAGAAGTTGCACGTTATGGTACGCCAACCGTTAAAAGAATATACGGAGACTGGACGAAACAAACAGCTTCAGGTTGGAAAAGCCACTTATTGGAACATGCAATTACACCAATCCAACAATACTCCTATACAACAGGTAAAAATTCATCCGATTCCGCGATGATTATTGACGCGATGGATATTTTGTATGAAGGAAATGTTGAATCCTTTTGCATTGTCTCTTCTGATAGCGATTTTACTCGTTTAGCGGTGCGTTTAAGAGAAGCGGGCAAGTATGTTATCGGTATTGGCGAACAGAAGACACCAAGCGCTTTTATTGCTTCATGCGATAAATTCATTTATATAGAAATTATTGACTTGGTTGAAACGGAGCGTGTTGATTCTAAAACTAAACTTTCAGTTGATAAGAAAAATAAATTACATCAACTGATTGCTTCATCAGTAAATGATCTCGCAGATGATAATGGTTTTGTTTTTATGGGGGATTTAGGGAATTTAATTATGAAAAAGCAACCGGATTTTGATCCTCGGAATTATGGTTATTACCAACTAACCCCGCTCATCAAAGCACTTGGACAATTTGACATCGACGAAAGAAGGATTCCAAATAGTAATGTTAAACATGTGTACATCCGAAACAAATAGTTTATAATATAAGTGAAAAGAGGATTTGTATGCATAAGAAATTAGTTTTAGCGAGTCAATCACCAAGAAGACGTGAATTAGTAACGAAACTTGGGGTGGCTTTTAATGTTGTTTCACCAACCAGTGATGAGACCCTTGATTTATCACTTACAGTTGAGGAGCAAATTGAAAGAATATCTGAAGAGAAAGCATTAAGTGTGTTTGAAAACTATCAAGATTGTGTTGTTTTAGGATCGGATACCGTCGTTGTGTTCAATGGAGAAGTCCTAGGAAAACCCAAAAATGAAGAAGACGCAAAAAATACATTAATGAAATTATCCGGATCAAAACATGACGTCATTACAGGTGTATGTCTTGTTTCATCAGAATGCAAACGTGTATTCTCAGTAAAAACTGAAGTTGAATTCTTTGAACTAACAGAAGCAGAAATTGATGCTTATGTTGCTACTAAAGAACCTTTAGATAAAGCTGGCAGTTACAGTATACAAGGGTTTGGTTCTGTATTTGTGAAGTCAATTATTGGAGATTTCTATTCGGTAATGGGACTTCCAATATCTCAAGTAAATCAAGAGTTAATCCACAACGAGTGGTAAAAAAACGAAGAAATTCGTTTTTTTTTATGCATTTTATATCAAAAATTATAACTTTTATACCATATTTAACCTAAATTTCAATAAACTAAGGTATTGTTAGGAAGTAATAACTATTGGTAGCAAAACTATCATGCCTTTCAAATGAAGGAATAGAAGGTGCGTGGGGCATCTTTTATTTACAATAAAAATAGCGATTCATTCGTTATTTTTTTTTACGCATTTGCATATTTTGCTCAATATGTCATGATATACATAGAGAATGAAAGTAGAAGGTATTAATGTGGATTACGAAATAAAAGAATTGGATTATGAGGCGTTCATTCCCATCTACAACAATTTTATGATCAACGATTTCCCAGATGATGAATTGAGATCGTTACACAGTATTAAACGGATGTTTAAAGACGGACGTTACTCCGTTTTAGTCATGGTTGAAGATGAACGTGTACTCGCTTATGCAAACTTTATTACGGATGAAGATGAACGCGTTGCACTTTTAGATTATTATGCTGTTACCCAAGCAAGACGAGGACAAGGAATCGGTACGTTGTTCTTACAGAAAATACGGGAGACACTTGATGTGGACGGGTTACTCATTGAGAGTGAAAGACCGGATAAAGCGGAAACAGAGGATGATCGTATTATTCGAATGAAGCGTATTGATTTTTATGAACAAAATGATTCGGTCGTAACAGAGTATACATGGGAAGCTTATGGTGTTATCTATAATCTTCTTTATCTACCCATTGCGAAAGATGTGGATGCGGTTGATGTTGGCTTCAAAATTAAGGAAATGTATGGTTTTACATTACCCAAGGCATTGTTAGAAAAGTATACCAAGTTGTATGTAGAATAAATAAAAAATCTCGACGAAATCGAGATTTTTTATTTATTTCTTCGTATTTTATAGAGTGCCTTCGCTACAGGAATCGTAATGATTGTGGATACAAACGCTTCTGGAATCCCGTTAATAATGATAACACTAAGGATTGCTTTTGTAACTGCAATACCTTCAATACCACGCGCAGATCCGTAGGCATCTTTAAAGAGAAGATAGATGAGCCCCATTACGAATATTGTATTGGTCATGGAACCAAGGAATCCAGCAAGACCTAAACGTACTGAATCGTTTTTAATGACACGACTTTCCACAATATAGTAAGGAATAACACCGACTAAAATACGAGGGAAAAGTGCAATGACAAGGGCTAAGGGACTTCCCGATGTTGTACCAATAACAGGAACAAGTGGTGAAAATGCGAATGATAGAATGGATGGGCTAAGGGTGTTGTTGATCATTGAGTTTATCCCAAAGATTAAACCCAATCCTGCACCCGCCGTTGGCCCAAGGATAATTGAACCGATAATGACAGGGATATGTACAATTGTTGCTTTTATAAAGCCGAGATGAATAAACCCAAGGGGTGTCATTGATAGTAGGATGATAATCGCGGCAAAAAGCGTAAAGAGTGTATAATTGAGCGTTTTCTTTTTAGCTTTCATAATTGTTTCCTTTTTGTATCCACCATGAGAGGAGGCCTTGTAGTAGTAAGTCGGGTTCGAAATGCCAAGATCCATTACATAACGGTAAGATTGCCTTTGAATTGCCACCGGTTACGACAAAGGTTGTACTTGGATAATCTTCAGATATAAGCGCACGGTAGTTTTTTAATATGGAGGCAGTACCATATAATGCACCTGATAATATATTCTGTTCTGTATTGAGACCAAGGTAATGAGGTGTATCATTAAGATTAATGGTCGGAAGAAGTCCAGTTTTTTCACCCAGAACGCTTAAACCCAGGCGTACCCCAGGCATAATAGCGCCACCTTTAAATTGATTCTCAGAGAGCACATTAACGGTCGTGGCTGTTCCTAAATCAAAAACAGCAATGTCGTTGCCATAAAGTTCTTTAGCACCATACAATGCGAGGATACGGTCCATACCCAGTTTTCCATCGGGATAAAGGGAGAAGTCCATTCCAAAATCATCGCTGTGTTCTAGAACTTTCGCATTCAGTTTGAAATAGGAATCCATAGAACTTTTAATTAATTGAGTTTTATCAGGTCTTACGGATGCGATAATACAAACATTAATCTTTTGATGTCTATTTTGCATTTCAAAATACTTTAAGAAATCATTTTGGGTTTGGTAAGCATGAGTCGGAATGGTAAATTGATCTGATAATTCATATTCACCAAATCCAAATGCGGTATTAGTATTCCCAATATTAATCACACAAATCATGCGGAAACTCCTTGAAATAAAGCATCAACATGATCGAGAATTGTGTCAATTTCGGCAAGCGCTCCTTTTCCTTGATCGCCACATGCAAGTACTGAACTTCTTGGCTCAATTTCAACCCAACCTCGTTTTTCCAAAAGTTCTAAGTTATCTTGTGTTGCTTCGTTTTCATACATATAAGTATTCATAGCGGGTGCAATGAGTTTCGGAATACCATGTACGGCTAGCGTTGTTGTTGATAACATATCATCGGCAATGCCATGAGCGATTTTCGCGATAATATTTGCGGTAGCTGGTGCAATTAAAAGAAGATCTGCAGACTTTACAAGGTCAATATGCATGATTTTATTTGGATCACCCTCACTTAATACATCATAATGAACAAGATTTTTAGTGAGTGACTGGAACGTTAAAGGGGTAATAAAAGCTTGTGCAGAATGGGTCATAATAACGTGGACTGTATATCCGCGTTTTGTCAGCTCGTTGGCTAAATCTGCAGATTTATACGCGGAAATACTTCCACTAACACCTAATATAATTGTTTTCATATTGACTCCTGACTCTGTGTGTAGAGTAATTGTACGAGTGAAGACGCAATGGCTTCCTTGGTATGCGCTTGGTGAATCAAGCCGGTTTTATCAATAAAGTACGCTATGTGTTCGCTGTGATGAATATCCTCTAACCGATTCGCAACAACAAGGTCGCTTCCAGCCTGGTTTATTTGAGATTCGGCTGCGATTTTTAAGGATTCTAAGTTTGTATTGGATAATAATTTAAAGCCGACCAAAAAAACATCGGGTTGTTTTAGTTTAAGTTGATTTATGACCTTCGGTGTTTGTTTCAAGGTCAGTACCAGGTTTTTATTGGAAGAAGATATCTTCGCACTCATGGGTTCTTTTGAATCCAATAAAACTTGTCTAATATCTTCTTTTGTTGGTTGTGGATTCTGTTGCAAGAATTCAAAAACATTGGATGTCATGCGATCAAGAGACGTAATTGCATCCACTTCATAATCACTTATAGCCATAGCATGAATCATTACATCAAAAGAAACGGTATCAAAGAGGTGTGTAAGCACTCTAGAAACGGAGGCTACCGTATCCACTTCAAATTGTCGACACGACAGGGTAGGAAGGGCACTGCCTCGTGCATAGACATAATAAACATTTGCCCCTGCTTCGATGAATGCATCCGCAATTTTGCTTCCTAAACGACCCGTTGAGGTATTGGTGATGCGACGAACCGTATCGATGGGTTCAGAAGTTCCACCAGAAGTAATACATACATTAAAATTCGTTTTCATAAGAGACATCCTTTGCTAAAATCATGGCCCGAAGTTGTTTAAATTGTTCATCAACATTTGCTTCGGTAAGCCCTCCTAAAAGGGAATACACACTTAACCCTTCAATCATAAACATCATATGGTCGCGGAGCGCGTCGATATTGGGGCTTACAACATAATTTTGTTTAACCCCTAAAGACAACATCTCCTCAAGTGTGTTACGAATGCTATCCACTTGAGCCTCACGAAATGCAAAATCTGCTTCAGATCGATGCGTAAAGTTGTATTCATACATGGCTCGTAATAAACTCTCGCTCATATTGAGAAGACGTTTCTTCTGCGTTAGAAAATAAGCGTCCAACAATTCCAAAAAATCAACATTTTGATGAACAGAGTCGCGAATCCCTTCGAATTTACGACGTTCTCGGGATAAGACAACATCTTTAAATATTTCTTCGACAGAGCTAAAATAAAGATAAATTCCTCCACGACTAATCTCACATTCTTCGATAATATCTTTCATCGTAACGCCAGCATACCCTTTACGGCAAAACACAAGGCGTGCTTTCTCGAGAATCAGTTCATATTTTGCCTTTCGCATTGCTTCATTTGAAACACGAGTCATCGAAACACCTCACTTAATGACACCAGTGTCATTTTTCTAAGCTTATTTTATGACACTGATGTCATTAAGTCAAGCGCAAATAAAAAAAGCCATCAAAATGGCTTCGTCTCACAACACAATGTAATGACTTGATCGGCTTCATCAAGAATTTTGAATCCAAGGTTTTGAAATAAGCGTAAAGAAAACGTATTGTGGTTTCTAACCTGTGCAAAGATTTCGGGGATACCTAATACAGTTGCTCGAAATAACAATCCTTCGACCGCAGCAGTTCCAATATGTTGGTTTTGATATTTTGGATCGATGATAATCTTAATTTGATTTCGAATAAGGGCGATACTACCACATTGATGGAAGGTATCCCCATGAAGAATTTCTATATAGTAAAGCTCACCATTCTCAGCAAGATTTGCATAATACGATTCGACTTCTTGATCCGAAAAAATCATACGATCGCCGCGAAGCGCAAACATCAAATCTTCGTTTTCCATCCATGATCGTGCTTCATCGGACAAAACATCAAATTTCACAAGATGTAAGGATTCTGATAAGTGTATAAAAGCTGGTTGATTCTTTGTATTCATAGTTACCCCTCCTTTAAGACAGTTTATCATGTGTCCCCTTCGAACTTGGTGAATGTTTATGGAAAATTCCCAAGCGCGTGTGTCTTTACATAAACGATTAGGTATTGTATATTTGTTTTACTTTAAAGGAGGATACGATGAATACAATTATAGGACTTGGTATTGTACTTGAAGCCTCAGATAAAACAATTGGACAAATTGAGAATATCATGGATCTTGTGGATAGTTATAAAACTAAAATGGAAATAACACATCCGAAAGAAGGGGATTATCACGATTGGATTACCGAAACTGTGGATGGAAATATCTATTCCACAATCGAAAAACTTGCCTATCGAACATCCTATGCTGATATTGAATTTAGAATTGGCGATACAGATGTGGAAGCGCGCATGAGCATCACGAATGAAACAGATGCATTGGTCGTGAAATTTGATATTGCGGAAGAACACATTCTACCGGAAAAGAGTGTAGAGCATTTAGAATCTGCGACACAATTAATAACACAAATTTTTGAGATTATTGATCGCAATGTCGAATATGAGTACTTATTCTGTGATAATGAAGCGGAATACCTCTATTCAAAAGAACGCCTCTTAGAAGTGGGTCATCAACCCTATGCGCTCTTCAAAATGAATGATCGCAATACAGTGTATGCACAATGGTATCTTGATGGTTTTACATTGAGAGGATCCCATTAAAGAATCAAAACCAGGTCTTTAGACCTGGTTTTTTTATAAAATAACTAGATTTTCATGTAAGCGATATGCGCTTGAACCAAATCGATTTCTAAAATAACCAATAAAGCAAGCACATTTAAGGAAGAAATTTATTTAAGCCGCTACAAATCACATCCGTTTTACGGTTTTTATCTCAAGATGGACAAGAAAAGGGCAGTATTTAAGGTGTAAAAGAAGTATGCTTAGTACTGTTTGGGAGGCGATGTCCATGGAAGAAACTAAAAAAATTAAGAGAAGAATCTTTTTAAGTGTTTTTGTATTAATCGTTGCATGCGCATGTCTATATTTCTTAGTAACATTTGAAGCGAGTGCAAGCCCTCAAGAATTTCCGCTTGAGAGTGGAAACTACATTGTGGGAACGGATCTCGAGCCAGGAGAATATATGCTTCTGACAGATCAAGAAGGGTATTTTGAAATAAGAAATCAAAATGCGACTCAAATTAAGAGTAATGATAATTTTAAAGGAAACTCAATTATCACGTTAAAGGAAAACGAAACAATTGAAGTATCAAAAGCACGTTTATATCCTTATGCCACATCACCGAAACTTAACCCACAGGCCGATGGCATGTATAAGATTGGTGAGCATTTAGAAGCGGGAACGTATAAACTACAAACTGAATTAAGTGGTTATTATGAAATCACAACAACATCCAATCACAATGTGGATGATATACTTGAAAATAATAATTTTACGGATCCAGTTACGATATATGTTAAGGATGGAGAGTATCTAAAGCTTAATTCAGCCTCAATTCTTGAACGTCCATCCTCATAAAATGAATAAAAAGCACTTACTGGAGACGGAATCGCCAATAAGTGCTTTGTTTTAATTAAAATGGTGCCGCCACCGAGAATCGAACTCGGAACTGAGCATTACCATTGCTCTATTTTGCCATTGAACTATGGCGGCATTGCATTACTATAATACTCAATGTAATTCAAAAAATCAAATACTATTTCAAATAAACTTCAAGGAAATATTTTTTAGTTAAGAATTCCCGTTATTTAGTAATGCTTTACTAATTTTTAGAAGTAACTTTTACTGATGAAAGCGTTATAACTGTGGTACAATGTTAAAAAATAGGAGGCAAGTATGAAGGATTTAACTTTAGTAATATTAGCTGCTGGAATGGGAAGCCGTTACGGTGGATTAAAACAAATTGACAAATTCGGAAAAAGTGGAGAGGCAATCATTGATTTTTCAATCTATGATGCAATTCAAGCAGGATTTAATAAACTTGTATTAATTATTCGTGAAGAGCATGAAGCAATTTTTGAAGCAGAACTTGTTGGGAAAATTCGTCCATTTATTAATGTGGAATATGCTTTCCAAAGCACAAGTGATGTTCCTGAGTGGTTTGAAGGGGTTGAAGGCCGTGAAAAACCTTGGGGAACAACACATGCGCTGCTTGCTGCACGGAACCATGTATCGGGACCTTTTATGATTATTAATGCAGATGACTACTACGGAAAAGCTGCTTTTGTGGAAATGGCACGATTCTTAAATGAAGAAGTTACAGATCAACAAGCTGCAATGATGGGATACATTGTGGACAATACGATTACTGATAATGGAACAGTAACGCGTGGGGTCTGTAAAAATGTAGAAGGTTTCTTAACGGATATTGTGGAAACAGATGGCATTAAGCGTACAGATAAAGGGGTTGTTGGTGGACCTGATGAAACCCTGATTCCTGATGGAACACAAGTTTCAATGAACTTCTGGGGCTTTACACCGGCAATCTTTGATCTAATGGAAACAAAATTTGAAACATTCTTAAAAGAAGATGTTGCGAAAAACCCTATGAAATCAGAAGCATTACTCCCTAATGATGTGGGATCTTTAATCCATGATGGTAAATTATCGGTTAAGATTTTAGATACACCCGATCGTTGGTTCGGTGTAACCTATCAAGAAGATAAACCAATGGTTCTTGCGCAGTTTGCGAAGTTCCAAGAAGATGGTACATACCCGGAAAAACTTTGGGATAAATAATTTACAAAAGGCTACGAATTATCGTAGCTTTTTTTTATGGCTTTATCGATACACGGTGGCATTAATTGAAAAGCTGTCGTATTATAGAAACATAAAGGTAGGTTATTGTTATGTATGAATCAAATTTTCAATTTTATCCAATCACAATGGATGAAAAACCACACAGTGTTCGTGTGGATCTTAATGCCCTTGTTATTGAACCGGATTATCCCCATCTCTATGTTGTTAGAAAGCCGTATAACGGGCGAGACAACGGATTTCCTACGGAGTTAGCTTTTGATACCCTAAATGAATTTGAAACTGCTGTCACAGATTTCTTAAGCCCTATGGATGTTCAGTTAATTGGAGCGATAACTGGAAATGATGTTTGTGACTATTTCTTTGTTTCAAAAGCGTGTATAAGTCTTGAATCCATCCTTAAAGAACGCTTCCCCCAAGAAGTCATGGGTGTCATTGTTCGTGAACATGATGATTTTGAAATCTACAAAAGTGTTCTATTCCCCAACGAATATCAATTAGCGATGATCTACAATCAAAATCTTTGTTTGAACCTTGAACGCGAAGGAGAACGATTTGAAGTAGAACGGGATGTCGAAGTGTTAACGGTGTTTGAACGACAAGAAGATGCACAACTATTCAGTCAACACTTTGAACAATTTGCACATACCCAAACCATCGAGCCAAGGGAAGATGGTTTGATTCAAACCCGAATGATTGCTTCAATTGTTCCAACATTACCCACTATGAATGGTATTTCACAACACATCGTATCCCTCACGAATCAATATAACGGATCATACGAAGGTTGGTATTGCAACGTTCACAAATAAAAAAAGGATTGAAATCGGCACCATTACCGAATTCAATCCTTTTTATTTTTTTAATCGAAAAGAGACTAAGCTTGATCTTTAATTGCTTGTTCTTTAAGAATTAACTTACGGTTCCAAACCATAAGAACCGCTGAGATAGCACCGGCAATTGCAACACCGATCCATTTATACTCAACAAGTTTTACCATCATAAATGGTAACCATGAACTACCATAATCAATACTTGAAATCAATGCAGAACCGCCTGGGATTGCAAAGTTGGCTGCTTTTGCAGCTTCAGTAAAGATTGGAGCAATATTTGTACCAATTAAAAGACCAATCGATACGGTAAAGATTCCAACGATCAGTGTACGGAAGAAGTCTCCACCACAAAGAGGTGCAATTAAAACAAACATAAATGGTAAACCAGCAAGACTTGCGAACGGCAAGAATTGGTTACCTGGAATGATAAAGGCAAGAATAATTGTGATGGGAACCATTACAAGTGAAATGGTAAGGGTAACAGGGTTACCAACACCGACTGCTGAATCAAGTCCAATAAGAAGGTTTGAGTTTTCTCCATATTTCTTTTGGATTTTAGCTTGAACTGCTTCACTAATGGGCATTAAACCTTCCATAAGAATTGCGGACATTTTTGGTGTTAAGACTAAAACAGCCGCCATCACGATTGCAAGGTTTGTAATCCCTTTGAAATCATAACCGGCAACAAGACCTAATAAAATCCCAACAACAGTACCAAGGATTGCAGGATCACCAAACATACCAAATTTTTTCTGGAATGCTTTTTCATCAAGTTTAATTTTATTAATACCTGGAATTTTATCAATAATTGCATTTAAAACATAAGCGATGGGTGCAAAAGATGCGGTAAATGCATGTGGAATTGAAATACCGGGTAACCCAAGTTGTTTTTCAACAAGTGGTGCGGTACGGTCTCCAATAACCATGATAATCACCATATTAAAGGCTGCCATTAATAGACTCACAATTAAATCATTGGTAATCATAAAAACAAGAGAACCTGTAAAGGCAAAATGCCAGAAGTTCCAAATATCAACGTTAACCGTTTTTGTTGTTTTTGTTGATAACATAAGAATGTTAACCAAAATCCCAACAGGGATAATTAATACCCCAACAGCAGAACCGAATGCAATAGCACTTGCTGCAGGCCAACCAACATCAAGAACCGTTAAGTTTAGACCAAAATTCGCAACCATCTGTTTTGCAGCAGGTTCCAAATTCTTTGTAAGTAATTCAATAACGATATTTAATCCAATAAAACCAATACCAACCATTAATCCTGATTTAAATGCTTTACTAAACTTAACCCCGAGCGCTAACGCAAAGATGGTAAAGATGATCGGCATCATTACAGCAGGACCAAGGTCAACAATAAAATTTAAAATTGACATGACTATGCTACTCCTTTAGTTAAAATATCTAAGATTTCCTGATTCGTTTTTCCTTGTAATAATTGATTTAAGAAATCGTCATCGGAAAATGTCCCCATAAGTTTACTTAAAATTTGCACTTGTTCTTCTTTGTTTTTCACAAGTAAGAAAAAGAACAGTTTTACATTGAGATCATTATCCGTAACCATTTCTTTATATGCGATTGCTTCAGATACACGTACAAAGGCAATCCCTGGTTTATGAATGTATGTTGAATCGACATGAGGGATTGCAACGCTGCATACAGGGGCTGCAAGTCCTGTTGGATAGGTAGCTTCGCGTTCCTTTAGTGCACCTAAATAAGCTTCATTAACGTATCCAAGATCGAGAAGATGTTGATTCATCACATCAAACAATTCATCTTGCGATGATACGTCTAAATCTAAAAATACTAAATCTTCATTAAACACTGTCATCACCACGTTTTCTATAAGCCGAGAATTTCAATAACGTTATCAATGGTTGCTTGAGCACCCATTCCCGTTAAAAGGGATAGCCCTGATACAACAGGAATTCCATAACCTTCTCCACCTTGAGCTGTAGTTACGATTACATCTTGATCCGATGCAATGGATGGCAATTCAGCAAGTGAAGTTTGAATAAATTTAACGTGGTCAAGAAGCCCTTTTGCTTCGAGTCCTGCTTTAAGTTTTGATGTGGCAACAGTACTTGTTGCGATACCAGAGCCGCATGCTACAATAATAGTTTTCATAAAATACCTTTCCTACTCAGTAAAGAGTGATTTCAAATAAGAAATATTCTTATTTTTAATAATGTTTGACACTTTGTATTGATGGTCGATTTCCGTATAGAGTTCTGCGAATAAGTCGGAATATTGGGTGCGATGGTCTTGATCAATGAGAATCATGAGAATAAGTTGAACGTGATCATATTTCCACGGGATGGGTTTATCGAGAACACATGCCACAATGGAGGGTCGGTATACAGAACCTTCGATATTGTGAGGGATACAAACAAGGTTACCGACCTCAGTAGAACCAAGCGCTTCGCGTTCTAGAATCGATTCTTGACACGCTTTATCGATATAGCCAAGGGTGAGGGCTTTTTGGCTCATCATTTCAAGAAGTTCTTGAGGTGATTGCGCATCAGGATTAACTAAAAAAAGTTTCTCGTCGAATAAATCTGCGACAGAATGAGTGTTTGTGGGTTCGCCTTTGATATATCGCTTAATATGTGCGATATCCTGGTCGGTAACAATTGCGGAAACTACAACTGTAGGAACCCCTAAATTACGATCGATGTGGACCGTAGAAATAAGCAAATCCACATCATCCATATCGTGTTTATCAAGTTGATAAAGAGCACTTACTTTTTTAATTTCAAGTGCCTCTTTAAATTGAGACTCTAATTTCGCTTTCAGAAGCATTGCAGTCCCGACTCCTGTCGTGCATACAACAATTGCGCGTGTTGTTTCACTTTTTTCGTCGTGCCGGGCGCGTTCGCGAGCACCACAGAAATGAAGGGCGAGGAACCCAATTTCATCTAAGTTAAAGGCTACTGCGTTTGTTTTTAAAAAATGAAAGGCAAGAACTTTCGCAATTTGAATTTCAAAAGGATAATTCTTCTCGATATCATCCAATAATTCGTTACGGATTGAAAGTCCAAGTTCAATGCGTTTGAGCGCACTTTCGAGGTGAGTCATCAAGCCTTGTTTTAGAATCTCATCGTTACGGAAATCACTACCATAAATCCGATAAATGTCATCGAGGGCTTCATTGAGGATCTGTAAATTGCGATGGGACTCAGAATTGACATTATCAACATCTGTATGGAGTTTTTTTTGAGAACTTAAATGGATATAAATATTAATGATTTCACTCTTCGGAATTTTAATGGCTAATGCCTCTTCCAGCATCACCGCTAACGCTTCGGCACATAAATAAGCTTTTGAATCCGTTTGAATTGATGTGGTTGTATTGCTTAAACCCAGCTTACCTTGTTCAATACGTGTCAAAGCAATTTCAATGTGAATCGAAAGATTTTTAAATCCAATATCTGTGAGATGGAGTTGATACTCTTGAATGCATGTCACAATAATGCGCTCAATGATATCCATGCGAGGGGTATTTTGTCCGATAATACGATTCATGTCAATGGTAGATTTTTCCATGACAAGGTAATCATTGATGAGACGACGAATGCTGTTTTCATCACCGGTTAGGACCAACCCTCGCTTATAGTCATTTTCCAGGAAAATATGATATTCCCTTAGAATCCGTCTTACACTAACAAGATCTCTTTTGAGTGTTGATAAACTTATAAATAAATTATCAGCAAGTGCTTCTAATGTAAAATAAGTACTGTTCAAAGTTCCGTTCGCAATTTTACGAATAATCCATTCAACCCGAGATTGTCTTACATTCGGTAATACGTTATTATCGAACTCATCATTATAGAAATAGGTTTTCCACATTTCGTTTTTGTATGAGTCATCGATCAGATAACCTTTACCGCGTAACGAGGTGATGGCCATGTTGCTTTTTTTAAGGATGTGATCGATTGCCTGAACTTCCCGTTGAACCGTTTTGCTCGATATATTCAGTTCAGTTGCAATATCATCACTTGTAATTGCATCATGTGCATTGATTATCAACAACAGAATACTACTTTGTCTTTGTGTTAATTCCATCAACATCACCTCTCACACATAGTTTACTTTATTCTATATAGTGTGCAGTTCGTGTTTGTCCTTTGTCAACGGACATGCTTAGGGTGAGAAGTCTGTTGGGAAGCGACAGGGTAAAAAGCGAGTTGATAAGAATTTGGGAAGGCATATGCTATAATGACCAAAGAACATTAAGTGGAGGAACGTTGTGAAGTTATTGATTGAAAAGTATAAGATGAGTATATTTGTGGTGTTAAATTTACTCTTAACCATTGGAATGAATTTGGGGCATCCTGTAACACCGACTCTTTTAAAATCGATGGATTTACCACCGCATGTTTTTGGCTTGTCGTTTGCGGCGATGTGTCTTACAAATTTTATTTTTGCTCTTGTGTGGTCGAATGTCGCAAATGGGATGAAAAAGACACGTATTTTAATGATATCCTCGATTGGTTATGCGATTGCTCAATTGCTTTTTGGGTATGCGTTAAATCGCTATAGTATTTATTTTGCGAGACTTTTAAGTGGTATTTTCGCTGGAGGATTCCAAGTAGGTCTTATGAGTTATGTAGTGAATGAAGCACCAGAAGAACGCCAATCTCATTACATAACAATCTCATCGATTATAGTCAGTGTAGGGGCAGCACTTGGATTCTTTATTGGTGGGTATCTTGGTGATTTTTCTGTGCGACTCACGTTTGTGATTCAAGCGGTATTTCAAATTGTACTAGGTGTTTTATTTTATTTTATTTTAGGACGATATGAGAAAATCGAAGAAAAGATGGAATGGTCCATGATTCGCAACTCCAATCCTTTAAAGGTCCTTCAGTCATCGCGTCATTTAATGAAAGATGTGGTTTTGATTTTATTGATTGTAACGTTCACATCATCCGTTGGAACAACTTTGTTTGACCAAAGTTTTAATTATTATATAAAAGATATTTTCAACTTTGTACCCAGCCAAAATGGAATTATTAAAGCCATTACCGGATTGTTTGCGGTTGTGTTGAATGTTATTTTAATTCGACGTCGCAATCGTAAAAAACAAGCGGTTGAGTTGGGTCTTTTAAAAACCGTGTTTATTGCGATGGGAACGCTCGCTATGATTGTAAGTTTTAGCCAGACATCAAAACCCTTTGTTGGTTTTGCGTTAGCGTGGTTTGGTATGTACACAGTGATGATTCCTATTCTTCAAAATTCAGTAATCTCAAACAAACGCAGTGTTGAGGAAGGGAACCAACTGGCAGGCCTCTATAATTCATTATTAATGCTCGGAAAAATTTTCGGGGCATTACTTACGAGTCTGGTTTATACGATTTCGCCGTCATCAACTTTTCTCTTTGCTGGCTTTATCTTTATTCTGTCATTTATCGTTTTACTCAAACCCGAAAAAAGCATCGCGAAATAATAAGAGACATCGTTACACAAACGATGTCTCTTATTACATTATGGAAACAAGGAACCCGCCTCGATTTATAATGTAGGAATTAAAGGAGGATTGAATATGAAAAAAATTGCGATCATTGGTGGTGGGAATGGTGCTCACGCAGCCGCCGCTGATTTAACACTCAAAGGGTACTCGGTTATTTTAATCGAAGATGCGCGGTTTAAACATAATATGCAAACGGTCTTTGATTCACTCCAAATTCATGTGACCGGTGTCGTGGAAGGCACCGCAACCCTGACATCCGTAACAACAGACTTACAAAAGGGTGTTGCGGACGCAGAGATTATTCTTGTTGCCGTGCCAGCCTTTGCCCACAAAGATTATGCATACCGCCTTGCACCATGCTTGCAAGAAGGGCAGATCGTTTTTATTGTTCCAGGGACATTTGGGAGTCTGATATTTAAGAAGGCAATGAATGATGTAGGCAATCATGCCAATATTGTATTTGCGGAATCACATACACTTCCTTATGCTACACGAATCATTGAGCCAGGTCATGTGATGATTATGAGTCGCTTCGATCCACTTAAAGTTGGTGTCTTACCAGCAAAAGAAACAATGCGCGTCTGTCAGATATTATCGGAACTTTATGATGGCATTCAACCTGTGGAAAGTATTGTTGCTTGTGGATTAAACAGCTTAAATCCTATTATCCATGTTCCAGGATGTATCCTTAATGCAGGACGGATTGAAAAGGCCCGTGGGGATTTTTACTTTTACACAGAAGGATTTACTTCTTGTGTTGTGCGTACTACTGAAGGGCTGGATCAAGAACGGATCCGTCTTCTTGAAGCTTTTGAATACAATTTTGAAACGGTAAATAAAGGGGTAGGTGGTCCGGATGCATCGGATGATCTTCATCAAGTAATTTCAGAGAATCCGAGTTTTGCTTCCATTAAAGGTCCTGCTGATGTGAAGGGAAGATATTATTCGGAAGATATTCCCTTTGGACTCGCAACGTGGGCCAAATTAGCACAGCACATTCATGTGGAAACTTCGATAATGAACAGTCTTGTGACATTGGGTTCATCCATATTAAGGAAAGATTGTTGGACAATGGGGCCAAGCATGGCAGATTTAGGGATTCAAAACATGAGTATTCAAGAAATCAAACGTTTCATAGAATAAAAAGAGCTCAGTACTAAAGTACTGAACTCTTTTTATTTGAATAGTGAACCAATAATATTTCCACCGGCAATAAATGTGCCGATTGAACTAAAGAGTGATGTAATTACAAAAATTAGTAAAATACGTAAAACTTTGTTCTTAAACCACATTTTCGGTTGGGTTGCATGCGTGGATAAGGCATCAAAATCTTCGAATGTTGGTGGACGTTGATATGCTTCCATAAGACCTGCAAACATACCGACGCCTAAAACGGGTGAGAGTGTCCCAATCCATGCGGTAAGGGCTGTTGTGAGAATTGTAAGCGGGTGTGCTAGGCAAATGATTGCACCAAGGGTTGCAAGGCCACCGCTTAATGCAAACCACACCAAAAGATCGTTAAGAGCCATGTGTGGATTTTTAAGCGTGAGCGCAACCAGTAATAAAATAATTATTCCCGGTACGATCCAACCTGATAAATTCAATTTTTTCTTTGCGGGGATTTGATTTAGTTCATAAAGCGAATGGTCTTGATCCAGTACCTCAATGATACCTTCAGTATGAGCAGCCCCTACAACAATCACAATTTCTTTTTCAGGTAATGCTTTAATTTTTTCGGCCATAAAAGCATTTCGCTCATGGAGAAGACTTTTAGAAATTGCTGGAAGTTTTTCATCCATTTCACGAACAGACTCAAACAATAAATCACTCTCTTTTAAATTCTCAACATCAACTTCTGAAACCGAATCATCTTCGAAGACACTTAAAATGAGCGTGGAAAGCAAGGATATTTTTTTTAAGAAAGTGAGATTTCCCCAAATGCGTTTAAAGGTTACTTGGACATCACGATCAATATAATGAATCGAAGCGTTAAACGTTTTAGCGCTTTCAATTGCTTGCTTCATTTCTTGACCTACAGATGTATTAAGGTCATCTGCGAGTTTTTTCTGATAGGAAGAAAGGACCAAGGTGGCAATAAAAGCACCAACTCGTTTGGTTTTAATAATCTGCTTAATATCAACTTCTTTATATTTATCAGATTCCATAAGGTTACGAGCCCGGTTATCATCCAATTCGATACAAACAGCCTGTGGCTGAACGGAAGCAATTGCTTCTTGTACATCAAGGACGGATTGCTTGGATACATGAGCGGTGGATACAAAATGCAATGTTTTATCTTTAAATTCTACTGTTTTCATAAGATACCTCGTACCATCATCATATCAAATTCTAAATGTCATCCATAGTACTTGATTTGAATTGACCGCGAAACATTAAGATTACTTAAGAATATAGTCAATGAATGATATATTTTTTTCAAAACTTGTCGATTATAATCAATTTGAGGGGTGAGCACGATGTTAGACTCTAATCTAAAGAAAATACGTTTAAAACGAAAATTAACGCAGCGTGAGCTGGCGAAACGTGTAAATTATTCTCAACAAGCAGTCGCAAAGTGGGAAGTGGGGGTTTCGAATCCAGATATTTCAAATCTTGTAAAGATTTGCGAGGAACTGAATATTTCTGTGGAGTGTCTTCTCTGTCAAAAACCGAAACACATGCAAGATTTTGATGAATGGAGCTTACATTTAGCGTTTTATCATGTGCTAAATTTATGTGGGACGCATCATGAAGTCGGTTTAAATATTCGAGAGTTGGATGAAGAAAACAAAATAAAACTTATCAATGAACTGGTTCTTTTTTTACGAAAGAAAGCCCTTTTAATGAAGTCAGAATTGAAGTCAGAGTTATAGTCAAAATGTGATAAGCGGATACGTCATGTGTCCGCTTGTTTTACATCAAAAAGATGGGCGCTTTGTACATGCATGCCTTTAAATAATTATTCAATCATGAATCTAAACAGTCATGAAGGATAGCAGGGGCTATTTGTTGGAAATATTTAACACTGGAATAATAAAAATCTTGACTTTCTGAATAAAGTTGGTAGAATATCTATGTTATCAATTAACCAAAGACAGTAACGGGGCAACCTTAATAATGTTACCGAGGTGAAAGTATAAAACTTTTGAACCTGTCTTTTGGATGGGTTTATTTTTTTGGTTTAATTTGATTTCCGAGATCGAATGGAGGTGAATCATTTGCGTACAGAAATTTTAGAAAATAAAAAAGCTGTTGTTGCAGAGATTCAAGAAAAAGTAAAGAATGCCGGATCAACAGTTGTTGTTGAGTACCGTGGACTAACCGTAGATCAAATGACTGAACTACGTCGTCAACTTCGTGCAGAAAACGTTGAATTTAAAGTTTATAAAAACTCAATGTTCCAACGTGCTGTCGAAGGCACAGACTTTGAAGGTTTAAAATCCGAATTAACAGGACCTAACGGTGTTGCGTTTGGAGAAGATGCTGTTGCACCTGCTCGAGTATTAGCTAACTTCGCTAAGAAGAACAAAAAGTTAATCCTTAAAGCTGGTATCGTTGACGGTAACTTAGTAGACCAAGAAGAAATCAAAGAACTCTCAGCATTACCAAACCACGATGGCATGATTGCTATGTTGGCTGGAATGTTCCAATCACCAATTCGAAGCTTTGCTTACGCTGTATCACAAGTTGCTGAACAACGTGCAGAGGGCGGAGAAGTTGTTGAAGAAGCAGCAGTTGCTGAAGAAACACCTGTTGTAGAAGAAGTAAAAGAAGAAGCTACAGAAGCTTAATTAAATAGGAGGAAATATTAAGATGGCAAAATTAACATCAGAAGAACTAATCGCTTCCCTAAAGGAAATGACAATCTTAGAATTAAATGAATTAGTAAAAGCAATCGAAGAAGAATTCGGAGTTTCAGCAGCAGCACCAGTTGCAGTTGCAGCAGCATCAGATGCTGGTGAAGAAGAAGGACCAAGCGAAGTTTCAGTAATCTTGAAAGAAATCTCAGGTTCAAAAGTTGGAGTTATCAAAGCATTACGCGACATCACAGGTTTAGGTATGATGGAAGCTAAAGCATTAGTTGACGGCGCACCAACAGCAATTAAAGAAAACATCAAACCAGCAGAAGCAGAAGAAATCAAAGCTAAACTTGTTGAAGCTGGCGCAGTTGTAGAAGTTAAATAATTAACACGTTAAGAAGGATCTTCTGTGAGTCATTACTTTACAGACAATTCTAATTTGAATAAAAACCGGAGAGATATCCCTTTCCGGTTTTTAGACATTAGTTTTTCAGTTATCTCGGATGATGGGGTTTTCTCGAAAGATGGCCTGGATCGCGGTACCGAAGCACTGCTTAAAGTCTGTGTCAATCATCCCTTAAAAGGAAAGGTTGCAGACCTAGGATGCGGTATTGGGGTTGTGGGTGTGATTCTTTCGCATTTCTTTAGTGATATTGAAATGACGGGCGTCGATATTAATCCGCGTTCGGTTGAACTCGCCAATATAAACTATGAAAAATATAATGTGAATGGAATTAATAAAATTCAAGATGGGTTGGATGGCGTGTATGACTTTGTAATTAGCAATCCGCCGATTCGTGTTGGAAAAGAAAAAATGTATTCTTTATTTGATAATGCTTACGATGTTTTGACCAAGGATGGGATGTTTATCTTTGTAATTCGTAAGTCACATGGAGCGAAGTCTGCGCAAGCAAAATGTGAAGCATTATTTGGTAATTGCACGTTATTAAAAAAAGAAAAGGGATATTACATCTATTGTGCCTCAAAGCGTTGACTGTAACCCACATTAGTGATAATATATATAATTGCATAATAGTGGATTTATGCGCGTTTTTTTGGTTGTTATAAAAAGTACAGGAAAGGATGGCATAAATGGAGAAAAACCAAGTATATAGTGTAAAGAAATTTGGTAATAAGGCTACCCGTCGTGATTATTCTCAAGTTAGTGGAACCTTAGAATTGCCTAATTTGGTAGAAATTCAAACGGATGCGTATGAATGGTTTAAAAACGAGGGACTCTTTGAAGTTTTTAACGAAATCTATCCTATTCAAAGCTATAATGAAAATGTAAAACTAAAGTTCATTGATTATTCATTTGGTGAACCTAAATATAACGTAGACGAATGTCGATCACGCGAAGCAAACTATGCTGCGCCACTTCGAGCAACAATGCGTCTAGAAGTAATTAACAAACAAACTGGTGAAGTGATTGAAAAAGAAGAAGAGGTGTTCCTCGGTGATCTTCCTTTAATGACTGAAACAGGTACCTTTATTATTAATGGAGCGGAACGAGTTATTGTTTCGCAAATTGTGCGTTCTCCTGGAGCGTATTTTAAGTCTGAAAATGATGATAAAACGGGTCGTGACACGTTCATGTCCGAATTAATTCCAAGTCGTGGTACTTGGTTAGAATTTATGAGTGATGATCGTAAAGCGGCTAATGGTCGTGTTATCAACATGAAAGTTGACCGTAAGCGTACGATTGTATCCACAATTTTGTTCAAGTCTTTTGGTTTAAGTCTTGATTTACAAGAAGGTGAAGATGCATTTGATACACATTCATTTAAAACGTTCTTAAATGCTATGAATTTACCTGTTTATGATGAATGGGAAGAAATTGATAGTGAGAAACGTGAATTCTTAACTTTATATGCGTTACTCTATACAGCATTCTTTGGAAACTATCCTGAGATTGTGAACTCATTAGTATTAGATAAGACTGTTACGTTTGAAGATTCATTACGTGTAATGTATGAAAACCAACGTGCTGATGAAATCCCTACAACTGACGGTGCTATCAACTTGATGAACGCGAAGTTCTTAGATCCACGCCGTTATGACCTTAATAAAGCAGGTCGTTATAAAATTCATAAAAAACTTGAAGTTTACAATCGTGTAAATGGAACCGTTCTTACAAGTGATATAAAAGATATTAACGGTAATGTTGTTTTTGAAAAAGGAACACATATTACACGTCGTGATGATGTCTTAAAATTACGTGATGTATTACGCGAAGGCGGACACATGAATGTATTCCCACTTAAGAATATCTTCTCGGCACCCGATGTACGTGATATCACGGTTGATGGAACCGTGCATTTAGTTGGACGTATCTTATCGAAAGATGTTGATGGTGATGATTTTGAATTTGAACGCGGAACGGTTCTTACTGCACAAGATCTTGAGACCTTAAAAGGCGAAACGATTCAAATTTACACAGGTATCATGGGTAAAGAAGTTGTGGTAACAAAAGATAACGTATGGGCAGTGTTAAACTACTCACAACGTTTATATACTGTTGGACGTATTCTTGATGCTTCTGGAGCAGATATGATGTCTGCAAAAGGAAATCTAATCGCAGATCGTTTCACACCAAATTACAACGTACCTAAAATTAATAAAACAAATGAAAAACTAATTGTTGATTCATTAGAAGATGGCCCCGTAACAATGTGGTTAGTCGGAGCAGCAATGCAAGAATTGTTTGTTGCGCATGAAGATGATCATGAAGAAATTGTGAAGATTGTTGGTATTGATCCATTACTTGAAAAAACAACAATCGTAGCATCAGATATTTATGCTACATATTCATATTTCTTAAACTTCATTGATGGTGTTGGTAATGAAGACGATATTGACCAATTAGGTAACCGTCGTATTCGTACAGTTGGAGAATTAATCCAAAATCAATTCCGAATCGGTTTAAGCCGTATGGAACGTGTTGTTAAGGAACGTATGTCAATCTCTTCAGATTCATCGAACCTAACACCCAAAAATCTTACAAACGTTCGTCCATTGACCGCAATGGTTAAAGAGTTCTTCTCTTCATCCCAATTGTCACAATTTATGGACCAATTAAACCCACTTGCTGAACTTACAAACAAACGTCGTATTTCAGCTTTAGGACCGGGTGGACTTACACGTGACCGTGCTGGTTTCGAAGTTCGAGATGTTCATACATCACACTACGGTCGTATTTGTCCAATCGAAACACCTGAAGGACCAAATATCGGGTTGATTTCGAACTTAACGTCATATGGAAAAATTGACAAGTATGGTTTTATTCAAACACCATACCGAATCGTTACTCCAGATGGAACCGTTACTGAAGATATTATTTATCTATCTGCAGACGATGAGTTTGAATATGTTATTGCGCAAGCGAACGAAGTGCAAGATCACAAACTTGTGAACGAAGAAGTTGTTGTTCGTTACCGTGGTGAAAATATTCTTGCCCACCGTGACACTGTAGAACTTATTGACGTGAGTCCTAAACAAATTGTTTCTGTTGCGACTGCGGCGATTCCATTCTTGGAAAATGATGATGCTTCTCGTGCCCTCATGGGTGCCAACATGCAACGTCAAGCTGTTCCGCTTTTAAAACCGAACTCACCATTTGTTGGTACGGGTATTGAACACCGTATTGCAAAGGATTCAGGGAGTGCGGTAATCTGTCATGAAGACGGAATCGTTTCTTATGTTGATGCAAACCGCGTTATTGTAAACGGAGTATCAGGAAAAGAACGTACATATTTATTACAAAAATTCAGACGATCAAACCAAGGAACATGTATTAACCAAAAACCTTTAGTGGCTCTTGGTGAAAAAGTTTCAAATGGTGACATCCTTGCGGATGGTCCATCCATGCAAAATGGTGAGCTTGCTCTTGGTCAAAACGTTACAGTCGCATTTATGACTTGGAACGGATATAACTATGAAGATGCGATCATCATGAGTGAACGTCTTGTAAAAGAAGATGTCTATACATCAATTCATATTGAAGAATATACACTTGAAGTTCGTGAGACAAAACTTGGACCTGAAGAAATTACCCGTGATATACCAAACGTAAGTGAAGTTGCATGCCGTCATCTTGATGCACGCGGAATCGTTATGATTGGTGCTGAAGTTAAAGAAGGCGATATCCTAGTGGGTAAAGTAACACCTAAAGGACAAAGCGAAATTTCTCCAGAAGAAAAATTATTACTTGCAATCTTTGGTGAAAAATCCCGTGAAGTACGAGACAACTCACTTAAAGTTCCACACGGTGGATCAGGTATTGTTCAAGATATCAAGATCTTTAGCCGCGCGGAAGGACATGACTTGCCACCTGGAGTAAGTGAATCTGTTAAGGTTTACATCGTTCAAAAACGTAAAATCCATGAAGGTGACAAGATGGCTGGACGTCACGGTAATAAAGGGGTTATCTCTAAGATTCTTCCTGTAGAAGATATGCCATACATGGAAGATGGTACACCTGTTGATATTATGCTTAACCCTCTTGGGGTTCCAAGTCGTATGAACATTGGACAAATCTTAGAATTACATCTTGGTATTGCAGCGAAGAACTTAAATATTAAGTTTGCTACAAGTGTTTTCGATGGTATTGAAACAGATGAACTGTTTAATATCATGAAAGAAGGTAACGTTTCACCTGATGGTAAGATGGTACTTTATGATGGACAAACTGGTGAGCGTTATGATGAACGTATTTCAGTAGGTGTTATGTACATGCTTAAGTTATCACATATGATTGATGATAAACTTCATGCTCGTGCAACAGGACCTTACTCACTTGTTACCCAACAACCACTTGGTGGTAAAGCACAAAATGGTGGACAAAGATTTGGAGAGATGGAAGTTTGGGCACTCTATGCTTATGGAGCTGCAAACACACTTCAAGAAATCCTTACCATTAAGTCCGATGACGTAAATGGACGTACAAAGACTTATGCCGCTATTCAAAATGGTGAAGATATTCCAGAACCTGGAATTCCAGAATCATTCCGAGTACTTAAACATGAACTCCAAGCACTTGCACTTGATGTGAAATTCTTGGACGAAAACAAAGAAGAAATCAAAGAAAGTCTTGTAGATGGTGATGAAGAAGTTGCTTCAGCACCATCACAAGATGTTCCGCAACCAGAAATTGTTGTGGAAATCGAAGAAACTAATGAGGTTGAATCACTAAACCTTGATGAGCAAGCGTAGAAGGAGGCGGTAATCTCATGAGTATTAATAATTTTGACTCGATACAACTCGCTTTAGCGTCCCCTGAGCGCATTCTAGAATGGTCTCATGGAGAAGTTAAAAAACCAGAAACAATTAACTATCGTTCACAAAAACCGGAACGTGATGGATTGTTCTGTGAAAAGATTTTTGGTCCTACAAAGGATTGGGAATGTTACTGTGGTAAGTACAAGAAAGTACGTTACCGTGGTGTTATTTGTGATCGTTGTGGCGTTGAAGTAACGAAATCTGCTGTGCGTCGTGAACGTATGGGGCACATTACGTTAGCTGCACCTGTTGCACATATTTGGTATTTACGTGGTATTCCATCACGCATGAGTTTATTACTAAACATTACCCCTAAAATTTTAGAAGAAGTTGTGTACTTCGTAAAATGGGTTATTGTGGATCCTAAGAAATCAGGATTACAATACAAACAAATTATTGATGACCGCGAATATCGTGAATACATCAATCAATACGGACCGAATGGTTTCGTAGCTCAAGCAGGTGGAGAAGGTATTAAAACCTTGCTTGAAAATATGGATTTAGAAAAAGAACGTAATGAAATTCTTGAGTTATTAGAAAATGCTAAAGGTGACAAGCGTAAGAAGTTAATTCGCCGTCTTGAAACGGTTGAAGCATTTATTAATTCTGATAACATGCCAGAATGGATGGTACTGACTGAACTTCCAGTTATTCCACCAGATTTACGTCCGATGTTACAACTTGATGGTGGCCGTTTTGCTGCTTCAGATGCAAACGACTTATACCGTCGTGTAATCACACGTAATAACCGTCTGAAACGTTTACTTGAAATGGGTACACCACAAGTTATCGTTCAAAACGAAAAACGTATGCTTCAAGAAGCTGTTGACGCATTGATTGACAATGGACGTCGTTCAAAACCTGTTACAGGTGCTGGTGGACGTCCTCTAAAATCACTTTCACACAGTCTTAAAGGGAAACAAGGTCGTTTCCGTGCCAACTTACTTGGTAAACGTGTAGACTTCTCAGGTCGTTCAGTTATCGCTGTTGGACCAGATCTTAAGATGTATGAATGTGGTATTCCTAAAGAAATGGCAATTCAACTCTTTAAACCATTTGTTGTAAATGAGATGAAGGTTCGTGGAATTAGTAATAATGCTAAAGCTGCTGAAAAACTTATTGAACGTCAAGATCCACGTGTTTGGGATATTGTTGAAGAAGTAATTCAAGATCACCCTGTGCTCTTAAACCGTGCCCCTACACTTCACCGTCTTGGTATTCAAGCCTTTAAACCGAAAATGATTGAAGGTCGTGCAATTCGTCTTCACCCTCTTGTAACGCCTGCGTTTAACGCGGACTTTGATGGTGACCAAATGGCGGTTCACGTTCCATTATCCGAAATGGCTCAAGCAGAAGCAGAATTGCTCATGCTTGGTTCACGTAATATTCTTGGTCCTAAAGATGGAAAACCGATTGTTACACCATCTCAAGATATGGTTCTTGGAAACTTCTATCTAAACATGGAAGAATCTCCAGAAGAATTTGAAGAAAAAGCATTACAATGTGAAGCTCGTGGCGATATGGAAGAAGGCGCTAAATGGCGTCGCTTTGGTGAAAACCAAGGTAAAGCATTCCGTGACATCAATGAGGCACAACTTGCATATGAACATGAGTTGATTCACTTACATACACGTATTTGTGTTCGTGCATCATCACTTAAGAAATCAACGTTAAGTGCAAAACAAAACGAAATGTACCTTGTTACAACGCTTGGTAAACTTATCTTTAACGATATGTTCCCAAGTGACTTCCCATACTTAAACGAGGTTTCACCGGATAACTTTAAAGCGACACCGGATAAATTCTTTGTTGCGATGGGACAAGATGTTCGTGAAATTATTAGTGCAATGCCACTTAATAATGACTTCAAGAAAAAAGATCTCGAGAAAATTATCAAAGAAATCTTTGATCGTTACTCAATCGATAAAACAGCTGAAATCTTAGATAACATTAAAGACTTAGGTTTCCGCTATTCAACTGTTGCGGGTATGACTGTTGCGTTAAGTGACATCAATGTTGCCCCTAACAAAGAAAAATATGTTGATGAGGGTAAAGAACAAGCTGCGAAATTAATGAAACAATACAAACGTGGTCGTTTAACAGCTCAAGAGTGGGAAGGTAAACTGATGACTCTATGGGATGGTATTAAAGGACGCGTTGGTGCGGAATTAATGGACGAACTTGCTCGTAAAAACCCTATCAATATGATGGCGACATCGGGTGCTCGTGGTAACGTTTCTAACTTTACTCAGTTATCCGGTATGCGTGGTTTAATGGGTAAACCTACTCAATCAAAATCAAAAGCAGGCTATCAATCATCAATTATTGAAGTTCCAATCTATTCGTCATTCCGTGAAGGTCTAAACGTTAGTGAATTCTTCGTTTCTACTCACGGTGTGCGTAAGGGACTAACCGATACTGCTCTTAAAACAGCGGAATCAGGATATCTTACACGTCGTCTTGTTGACGTTGCGCAAGATGTCACAATCGTTGAAGATGACTGTTATAGCGACAACGGTTTCCTTGTAGAGGAAATTGTAGATCGTAAATCTAATACAATTGTTGAGTCACTCCATGACCGTCTTGTTGGACGTTATATTAAAGAAACAATTGTTGATCCAAAAACTAAAGAAGTTATTATCGAAGAAGACGAATATATCGATGAGTTTGCTGCAAAACGTATTGTGAATGCAGGAATCAAACAAGTTCGCATTCGTTCTGTATTCTCATGTGAATCAAAACATGGTATCTGTAAAAAATGTTACGGACGTAACATGGCAACAGGTGAAATTGTTGAGGTTGGAGAAGCAGTCGGTATCGTTGCCGCTCAATCAATCGGGGAACCGGGTACACAGCTAACCATGCGTACGTTCCATACCGGTGGGGTTGCGGTTGCTGGTGGGGAAGATATCACTCAAGGTCTTCCACGTGTTGAAGAACTCTTTGAAGCACGTTCACCAAAACTGGGTGCTGCGATTTCTGAAATTTCCGGACGTATTACGGATATCCGTAATGCCGAAGATGGTTTCGGTTATATCATCACCGTTGCAAACGATAAAACATCTGTTGAGCACCATACATTACCACATCAACCTGCTCGTGGTTGGTTAAAAGTTGGTTCTGAGGTTTCAGCCGGTGAAAAACTAACAGAAGGTTCTGTAGATCCTAAGAAACTTATGGAATATGCAGGACGTCTCGATGTTCAAAAATACATTTTAAAAGAAGTTAAAAAAGTTTACCAAAGTGGTGGTATCGAAATTTCTGATAAGCATATTGAAGTTATGATTAACCAAATGATGCGTAAAGTTATTGTAATTGATGGACAAGATACAGGAATTTCTCCTGGTGTTCAAATGCATGTTGATAACATGACTCAAATCAATGAAGATATCCTTATGGAAGGTAAGAACCCTGCACGTTATCGTCCAGTGTTACTCGGTATTTCTAAAGCTTCTGTTGAAACGGAATCATTCTTATCAGCTGCTTCATTCCAAGAAACTACAAAAGTTCTTACGGATGCAGCTATCAAGTCTAAGATTGATCCACTCATGGGTCTGAAAGAAAATGTTATCATTGGTAAGAAAATTCCAGCGGGAACAGGTTCTGAATTATACCGTGAATCAACTGAAATGGTTAAAGAAATGGCTGAACTCAAACGCCAAGAACGTATTGAACGAAATACAATTGAGGAAGAGGATTCCGTTATTAGCGAAATTATTCGTGGATAATTGAGGTTTATAAATCAATGCATTTCTAAAATTAAGGTCCTACACTCATCGATTTGAGTGTAGGACTTTTTTTATATGTACATATTTATTGATAAAGGTTTATAATGATAAGATGGAGGCGTTAAAATGAATAAAAAAGCAGAATTTACGACAAAACTTGTACGTCAAGCCGGAGAACGCATTAAAACGATGATGCAGGAATCGATTGATATTAGTCTTAAATCATCAAGATCAGATTTTGTAACGAATGTTGATAAACAAACAGAGATTTTTTTAGTTTCAGGAATCAAGGAAGCTTATTCAAACCAAAATTTCTTAACTGAAGAAAAAACCGTGGAAACGATGGGGAAAGACCATTTATGGATTATTGATCCGATTGATGGAACCACAAACTTTATCTATCAAAAACAAAATTTCAGTATTTCTGTGGGTTATTATCATCAAGGAATGCCTGTATTTGGTATTGTTTATGATGTCATGGCAGATGAGATGTTTGTTGGGATTGTTGGTGAAGGAGCATATCTGAACGGACAAAAATTAGCGATGCTCGACCAAGATATTCAGTTAAAAGATTCAATTATTTCCGGTGATGTCTACCGTCCTGGTTTATTTAAAATGACCCCTCAAGAACTTAAACCACTATTTATTACGCATCGATTTTTAGGGTCGGGAGCTCTAGAAGTATGTCATATTGCGGCAGGGCGATGGCAATCATATGTCTTTCCTAAACTCAAAGTATGGGATTTCGCAGCTGCGGTGATTGTCTTAACATGTGTTGGTGGTACTTACCACTTTGGGGATTTAGAGGATACGCTTTACTTTGATAATGAACCCCGTGTATTTATCGCGGCATCCAATCAAACGATTAAAGAAAGTTTAAAAGCACTACTATAAGGAGAAATGTATGCAATCAAAATTATCATTTGCGAAGCAATTAGTTTATGAAGCAGGAGACTATGTTCGCGAACATATGAAGCAAGAATTAAATATTGATACGAAATCAGCACGCAATGATTTTGTTACCAATGTCGATAAAGGGACTGAGCAATTTTTAGCCAAACGCATTAATGCAAAATATCCAAACCAAAATTTTATTACCGAAGAAAAAATGGTTGCATCGACTGGACTTGATGATTTGTGGATCATTGATCCAATTGATGGTACGTCAAATTTTATTTTTGAAAAACGTAATTTTGCGATATCTGTTGGTTATTATGAAGAACAAAAACCTGTTTTTGGGATTGTCTATGACGTGAGTCGTGATGAAATGTATGTCGGGATTGCAGGCGAAGGGGCTTACCTCAACGATCATAAGCTTCCAATGCTATCTCAAACCGTAACACTTCGTGATTCCGTTGTTTATTCGGATACTAAGACTTTAGAGGTTATGTTTGGGGATGCGGTTAAGGCGCATGATGATTTTATGTCGGTACGTTATATGGGAGCAGCGTCGCTTGAAATTTGTGGTGTCGCTGCAGGACGTCATCAGGTGTATCTCTCACGGCGCTTGAAGGTATGGGATATTGCAGCTGCAACAATCATTCTTGAGGCAGTTGGTGGTGCATTCACTTACGATACATGCGATAATAAGATTATATTTGAAGATAAGAATTTTGAATTTATGTGTGCTTCAAATCCCACAGTGATTCAGGAACTCAAAGATAGGAGATAGGAATATGGAATCTTATTTAAAGATTAATGATGAGGTTTCGCTGCGTTATGCAGCTGATTGTGTTGAAAAACCGAAGGCTATTGTTATTATTAACCATGGTTTTGCGGAGCATATTGGTCGCTATGATCATGTTACAGAGCATTTTAATAAAGCAGGATTAAGTGTGTATCGCTATGATTTACGTGGACACGGTCGTACCGACTCCCCTAAAGGACATATCGATTCGTATTTATCGTTTATCTCAGATTGTAATGAAATGGTTAAATTTGTTAAAGATGAGAATATCGGTGTTCCTGTATTTATGTTAGGTCATAGTATGGGTGGGCTTGTTACGACGATGTATGGTATAGCACATCCCTATGAACTAAAAGGCCAAATTCTATCAGGTCCTGCTGTGGCGCCACTTCCGCCGGTTGAAGGAAATATGGGTAAAGTATTAAATGTAGTCGGTAAATCATTTAAAAAGATAAACATTCGTAATGTTGTGGAAGATGACATTTGTTCGGTACCCGAGGTTGTGAGTGCTTATAAAAATGATCCGGATGTTTTACATAAAGCAACTGCAGGATTTATGCGTGAATTTTTAATTAAGGCACCGGAGTTTGTTGCGAAAAATGTATCCCGTTACCGCTATCCTGTTTTAATTTGTCATGGAGAAAAGGATAAGGTTGTTCCTATCGAAGTAGGTGAATGGCTTTATGAAAACATCAGTTCAAAAAACAAACGTTTTATTGCTTACCCAGACCTATACCATGAAATCCTTAATGAAACGATGTACCCTGAGATTCTAGATACTATGGTTGAGTGGATATTGCTTCAGTTGAGTAAGTAATATGTAATTCTAAAATGACGGTTTCTTATAAATGATAAAGTAAAAAAACATCTCAGTCTGACATCATGTCAGATTGAGATGTTTTTACGTTTTACTTGTTTCTTAGCAATTAAGAGTCTTTACGCTTAAAGAGTAAGCCAAGTCCAATAATCATAAACGCTGCAAAGGATCGTGGTTCTGAATGGATACCTGTTTTAGGAAGTGTATCGGATTCTTCACGGTTACTTTCTGGTTTTTCAGTTGGTTTTGAAGGATCAATGTTTGGCTCTATTTCCACATCTGGCTTTCCTTCTTCAGGCTTTGTTTCCGGCTTTGTTTCAGGTTCTTCTTGGATTTCTTTGAGTTCAAGATGATCGTAGGAGGTTTGAAGTTGATCGCGGCCGTCTTCGAGATCTTCGAGGGTACGATCGGGATTATCAACGGTTTCTTGTACGCGTGATCGTGTTTCAACTAGATCATTACTAGAATCTTCAGTATAGAGATCTAAATCAAGAGCATCAATTGTTTTAAAGAGCGTACGAATCTCTGACACGACAGCATTTTCAAGTGCCTCTGTATCAAGGCGTAATTCGATAATGCTGGAGGCCCCTTCAAGATCTTTGGTATTGATTGTGAATTGGTTTCCATTTTGAGTGATGTTTGAATCCATCTTGGTTACAGATTTGTAGGGACGGGTAATGGTTACCTGAATTTCTTCCTCTACATGTTTTGGATCACTCACTGCAATGGTTAACGTACGGTTGTTTGTAATGTGTGCAGTAACGGATGCGGAACGGTCAACACCAATTCCTTCGAGATTGGCACCATCAACACCCCACACGTTCATTGCAAAGGTTGTATCTGTTTTGATTGCTTGAATTAAGTTGTTATTTTCAAGGATTTCGAGTGTGTTATTTTTAGCGAAGTCTTGAATTTGTGTTTCGGAACTGTTTGGAAGCATGACATACTCATAAGCATCATTGTCTGCGACTGTTCCATGGTTGATGCCCAATTTAAAGAAGTTTGAGCTGTATTCAATTTTGTCATCAAACATTAGGTTTTGATCTACAAATTTTCCACTGTGAACGGTATTACTGATTTCAACATCTGTTTCTGTTGGGAAGTAGTATCCAAAAGTTCCTTTGTCGCCGTTGTTGAGGGTAATGGTATCCCCTTTTTCAAGGCTTAGTTTTGGAGCGCTAATGGATGTTTCGTTGTGCTTGATTTGAGCATTGGCATCAACTTTTCTATTTTCAATTGTTGTTTCAATGGATGATGGGGATGTTCCTGTGATATTTGTTCCGAGTGCAACAATTGCATCATCTAAGAAGAACCATGATTTTTGAGCACGAAGGTCCATACCATTATTAAACGTATTTGTGTTGTAGTACATTCCTGCACTTCCTATTTTACCAGTTGATGAACCACCAACCCATGCTTGTTTGGATAGTTTTCGGTGGAGAGCTTTATTAGCTAATGGACGTGTATCAACGGTTGTTCCTGGAAGACGATATTTATCGACTGCTGCCCAGTAGGTACCATCATATTGATCAATGTCGTTATCTGTGTAAAGATAGAGCATACCACTTCCTGTATGCCATCCTTGCATGTTTTCGTTGTTTATGGATTCATAGTTTGAAATTCGTTTTGAGAACATGCTGAGTGCTGCGGTATAGTCGTGGTTACGATTTACGACGCGATCCATTGATCCATATATTTTCACATGTTGCGTTGATTCCAAGGTTTGGATGGATTCATCTTCAAAAATTTGTTTGGCTTTAACTAATGATTCGAAATCACGAGTACGACTAAAGTAATCGTGGTAACGATCTGATGCGATAATCCACTCTTTGAGGTGTTGTTTGTAAGTAGATTTTAGTGGTTCCGGTGCTGCATCTGCGATCAACATAATATTTGCGATACTTTCTTTTCCTGTATCAAACTCTTGTGCGGTTGGACTCATGTAAGGAGCGCGAGAAATGCTTCGACCATTAACCATTGACATCATTTTCCCTTTATACATAAGTGGAATGTATCCCTCATCAATTAGTGTATAGATATTTTGCATTGTTGCAGGATCCATAGCCCAAGGTGTGTCCGCGACAATCGATGCGATTTTCCCAATTCCCTTTACGAGGTCATTTCCGTAGGTACCAAGGTATGCAATATCTTTATGCTGTACAAGTGATCCATCTTTGTAAAGACCATCACCTGATGATACATATTGAACGACTTCCGGCATCTCTTGGTTTACATAATCAAGAAGTGAAGCATCTTGCTTCATGATCCCAACCCCTAAGAAAATTAGACCAACATCTGTTTTATTTGCACCTGTTGCTGGAGCACCATTGAGGAGCGTGGTGAGGTTTGTATTGTAGACTTCAATTCCTTTTAAATAACGGGTTATGTCCTCTTGGTCGATATAATCATTTACAATCGAGAGGATATCAAGAAGGCGCATTGGGATTCCAATTTGCCAATCCCACCAGTTTCCGTGAGTCGGAACGGTGAATGGACTTCCATACATTTGATCGTTAATGAGAAAATCAAGTTGCGTCGAAATAAAGTTTAAGGTTGCTTCATCTTGATAATATTTACTTCCGTACGTTCCAAATGCAATCGCAATGGACTTTAGATTTGTAAATTGACGGGTGTTATGAGCAGCTACGGTTTTGTTGTCTTCATTAGCCCATGGGAATTCAGGATTTGGACTTTGGTCAAGTGTTGAGAATGCGTCATCTGCTTTTCCATCAACAACCTGAATATAATCTTGAATGTGTTTGTCATTGAGGTTGATGGATTCATCTCCAACAGCACGTTCTTGCCAGCGTGATTCCATCGTTATAAAGTGGGAATCAACCGCATCTTCAGTAATATCAATTGAGATGCTTTGAACGATTTCAGAAGTGTCTTTTGATTTAATGTTTACGGTTGTTTTCCCTTTTTTAAGGCCAAGGATAAGACCATTTTCTGATATCGATGCGATTGCGGCATCGGTAGTTTCAAATTGATAATGGCTATTTGGATCACTGAGAAGTGGCGTAACAAATTTACGATGTCCTTTTTGAATTGTAAGAGCCATTTCTTTTGAGTTTACCGGTTTACTTTCGGTATTAAAAAAAAGTGGTTGTTTCTCGATTAAAGATGTGGGTTCGTCTGCATGGATCAACAATGCATTGGAACTCATTACGAGCGCGAGCCCGGTACATAATAATGTTTTGGTGTGTTTCATGGTATCCTCCTTTTGAATACGCTTACAGATGAATTCTACATTTTACGGTGATGTTGGTCAATCGCTCCATTGAATTCTATAAGTGTTTGGTTGAAAAGTGAAAATGGGTTTTTAACGGTTTTTTTTAACTAAATCAAGGAATGTCTAAAGCTAAAGTTTAGTTAGAAGTGGATATGGATGAAAGAAAATGAGATAATTAAAGTCAAGAGTGAGGCAAGGAGATTGTGTATGATTAAATGGATTCAAAAACATAAATATGGGGTGATGGGCGCAGCGCTTGTGGTTACCGTTTTGGGTTTAGCAGTAATGGCATACATGATGTCTGGTGCTGCGATTCGCATCGTTGATGGCAATGAATTCGTGGTTGAAGCAGATAGTGATGTAGCTTTATCGGTTGTCCACGATAAGATTATCGTGGATCCGAAGACATCTGAGTATGAAATGGTTGTGGTTTCGGATAAAGGGGAATTATCCATTCAAGACCATAATGATGCGATAATTCAAAGGCGAAAGCTTGAATTACAGCCCAAAGGTATTTTAGTAGAAGAAAATCTAAAATTGCGTGTCTATTTAAAAGAAAATCCGAAACGTGACGTCCTTTTGAAGATTAAAACTGAAGATACGAAAGCTCCCGAAATTATTATTACACATGATGGAACTACGATTAAGGGGAACGAACAATCAATTTCGATAGGAGCATCAAAGATTACTGCAGTCGCAAAGGATTATGCTTTTGGATCGTTAAGCGAATCTTTAAAGGTAAATGTGAAAGGCTCGATTGATTATGATGAACCCGGAACCTATGACATGATCTATAGTGTCGATGATAAGACAAACCAAGTTGAACGTAAATTGACTGTTCATGTGTTGAAAGAGCATGCTAATGATGTGGAGGAAGGGAAACCACATGATGTTGAAAATCCTACGGATTATGATAGTGGAACATCTGCAGTGGTGGATTCTCATTCAGAACTTGTTTTGGTAAATAAGCATCGATCATTATCACGGGATTTTTATCCAAACCTCAGTTATATTCCTGCGGATTATGCTGTCAGCGAGGGTTATGAGGCAACCCCTAATACGGTTTCATCATTTGTTAAGATGGTAGATGCTCTTTATGATGAAACGGGTTTGTGGTTGCTTGCTACTTCATCCTACCGAGGTTATGACTTCCAAGAAGAACTGTATACCAATTACGTTGCATCTCACGGCCAAGTTCAAGCGGATTTAATGTCGGCAAGACCGGGACATTCGGAACATCAAACGGGGCTCGTTATTGATGTGGTGACACCAGGTGGGAATATGTTTGCTTTTTCTGAGACCGAACAATCCACATGGGTGAATCGCAATGCTCATCGCTTTGGTTTTATTGTTCGTTATCAAGCGGGCAAAGAACATATAACAGGATATCAACCCGAAGCATGGCATTTGCGCTATGTTGGCAGCAATGCTGCGACTGAAATCTATAACAGTGGTTTAACGCTTGATGAATATTTAAATCAATAAAAAAAAGCCTATCACATTTAAGTGATAGACTTTTTTATTTTAGACCGAGCTTTTGTTTATGCATCGTATCTTTTAACTGCATGCGTCCAGGATGTCGTCGACTCATGCTTTGTTTAATCTGATTTGTGAATGAGTCGATGCGTTTGTTTGCATCACGTAAGTCATAATATTCTGTAACCGTCTCGTCATAGTCGCGCATCGCATCGGTAATTGCATCCATGTTAGGATATGTATTTTCAAAATGCATGAGTTGTTGTGGCATTCGCGGTTTGAGCTGAGGCTTTTGATTCGGATAACCAAAACCAAGTCCCAGTACAGGGAAAACATATTCAGGCAACTCTAATAAGTCAATGATTGCTTGAGCATCATTGAGAATACTTCCTAAAAATACCCCACCCATGCCAAGGCTCTCAATAGCTACCATTGTGTTTTGTGCAGCGAGAATCGCATCGGTATATCCAATCATCATACGATCAAATGTTTCAAGGACTTCGATGTCGTCGATATTTCCTTCGTGTGCAATTTTCCCATTACGATGTTGATCAATCACAAAAATAAATAAGTGACCAACGTTTTCGATATAAGGTTGCGCGCCTATGGTTGCGATTGCTTTCTTCTTTGCTTTATCCGTTACGCTAATAATTGAATAAGATTGCATGTAATTACTTGTGGATGTC
The DNA here is from genome assembly GCF_016617655.1 of Erysipelothrix sp. strain 2 (EsS2-7-Brazil). Taxonomy (NCBI): domain Bacteria; kingdom Bacillati; phylum Bacillota; class Erysipelotrichia; order Erysipelotrichales; family Erysipelotrichaceae; genus Erysipelothrix; species Erysipelothrix sp. strain 2 (EsS2-7-Brazil). The sequence continues at coordinate 94,583 of NZ_SCFT01000002.1, read as the reverse complement.
GCTTGAGCGACGGAAACCAACGTATCAATAATTTCTTGAGAAATGGGTTCATCCGTAAATTGACGAATGGTACGATGGTTGAGTTGTTGTTTAATTGTACTATTCATAATTCCTCCTTGGTCATATTATACCATGGGGGGCATATTGATGGCGCTCAAATCGCTTAGTCGATACAATATGTATCTAGAGGTGAATGTGATGAAAGTACAAGTATGGTCCGATTTTGTCTGCCCATTTTGCTATGTGGGAAAAAGACATTTGGAAGAAGCAATAAAGCAATTAGATAAAGAAATTGAAGTAGAGTTTATGAGTTTTGAATTAGATCAAAACTATGTTGATCAACCGGATTTAAACATTCATGAAATGTTGGCTCAAAAATATAACATATCCGTTGATGAAGCACGATTGAATAACGAACGTGTAGGGTCCATGGCTCAGACAGTTGGATTAAACTATGATTTTGATGCGATGAAATATACTAATACATTTAAAGCACATAAAGTATTTCAGTATGCAAAGTTTAAAGGTTTAGGAAATGAATACAGTGAAAAGTTAATGGATGCGTATTTTTCAAAAGGTGTTTACTTAAACGATCTTGAGGCCTTAATTGAACTTGGTGTCTCAGTTGGACTTGATGCAGAAGGCATCAAACATGCATTTGAATCTGATGAGTACGGATTAAGTGTTCGTCAAGACGAGCAATGGGCACAGATGATTGGTGCTCGAGGTGTTCCACACTTTGTAATTGATGACCAAGTATCCTTATCAGGAGCTCAACCTATTGAAACATTTAAGTCAGCGCTCCAACATGTTGAGACGCTTAATGCTCAAAAAAATGATGCAATGATGTGTACTGATGGGGTTTGTACTGTTGAATAAAAAAGCTAGGTTATCTAGCTTTTTTATTTGCACTGCGTGTGAGAAATCGTTAAGATATAAGGAGATGGAGGTTCTACTATGAATAAACGCAAATCAATACAAATCGGTATCGTTGTGATTGTATTTATCCTACTTGATATCTGGTTTGGCAATACATATCACTACATGGATATCGGCTCGATGCTCTATTTAAGTACATTTATCTTAGTGATTGCTGGAATACTGTTTATCGACCGTGAAAACTATAAAAAGTTCTTTAATACCTTCGGCATCATCGTAGGGATTTTTGCCATTGTTTTCTTAGTGGGTAGTGTGACATCATCACGTATGATTAATGCGAAACGTTATGCAAATGTATTGGGTCAAGTAAAACCAGTAGAGTTTAAAGATCTCTATGGTGAAAATCATAATATTGAAGTTTCTTATGTAGATAAGGACTCAGCGTTGTTATCGGCAGAGAAAAAAATGGGAGAACTCAGTGAGGTATCATCGCGTTTTGATATTAATACCAATGAATTTACCCAAATAAATTATCAAGGCAAAATGGCGCGTGTTGCACCGTTTGTTTATGCGGATACTTTTAAAAAATATACGAACTTCTCAAGTGGTGTGCCCTACTATGTTCTTGTAACTACAGGGGACGGAAATATGAATGCGAAATCAGAGATTGTAACGTTACCCGCACCCATTAAATATTACCCAGGTGCACCATTACAATATGATCTACGTCGTCATGTGGCTTTACACCATAAATTTAGTTATCTTGATGATTGGAACTTTGAAATTGACGATGCAGGACATCCCTATTGGATTGTTCAATCGATTACAAAACGTGTTGGGATTTGGGGCGCTAAAGACATGGATGCTGTGATTGTTGTGGATGCGGTCACTGGAGAAACTGCACGTTATGAACTCAGTGAAATCCCAGAGTGGGTGGATTCCGTTTATCCAACGGATATGATGTTATCGCATGCGAAAGATCATTTCACTTTAAAGGGAGGTTATTTTAACTCTTTCATGCAACAACAAGGTGTGATGGCTGTAGACCAGCAAGAAGGTTCTTATAACTATGTAAGTATCGACGATGAGATCTATATCTTTACTGGAATACGTCCCATAAAATTAGATTCAAGTTCAACAACAGGGCTCTTATTTATGAATAAGCGAACTGGAGAGACGCTTCAAATGGATTTACCAGGGGTTTCCATTACAGCGGCTGAAATGACTTCAGTTGGTTCGATCCAAGAAAAAGGATATACACCTACAACACCAATTCTACAAAACGTTGGAGGATTCCCTACATATGTGATGTCTCTCAAAGATACATCGAGTGTAGTTCGTGGTTTCTCAATGGTTAATTACCAAGATTACACCAAGTCAGCCGTAGGCGACACCTATCAACTATCTGAGAAGAATTATCTCAATGTTATGGGAAATCAAGTAGGTATTGTTCCAGAAGAAATTGTGGAGAAAACCGGGGTCGTTTCAGATGTTAAACAAGTTATCATTGATGGCAATACGCATTACCTCATTCGTCTTGAAGGGGATGAAGCCATTTATCAAGCAAATCTTATTCTAAATGATGAACTTGCATTCTTGACTAAAGGCACTCATGTAATCATAACAACCAATGGTTCTAAAATTGTGTCCTTTGAATTAGCAAAAGAAAAACCAGATCATTAAAAAAAACACCATCATTTGGAACTAGGTCAGTTCCTTTCACTATGATGGTGTTTTTCTTCGTTTCAATTGATCGATTAAGATTCAAACTCTAAAACAAATGCTTCTTCTTGCTTTTCTTCTTCCGCAAGATTTACGATCCATTTTTCTTTATTCACAAATCGTAATGCAAGCATCATTTTTAAGATATCTGTAGATTGCCCTACAATATAAAGCCAAAGAATGCTTAAGTCTGTTGTGTAGGTTGCAATGCCCACCGCAACCAAATTCACACACCACATATACCCTGAGTCCAGAAGTAATGTAGAACGTGTATCACCACCAGCACGAAGAATAAAGTAACATGTTGTATTAATCACATAGATACTAAATAATGGTGCTTGAATTCTCAAGAATGTTTGAGCGGTCCACATCGCTTCAGCCGATACTGAATAAATTTTCGGTATAAGGAACGTGGAACCTAAAAGCAGGGTGCCAAAGACTGCACTGAGTAATACACCAAATCCAATAAGGCGATACCCGTTTTCGCGCGCTTCGTCGAGTTTATTAGCTCCAAGTGGTTGAGAAACAAGAATGGTAATGGCGACAGACATACCGGCATTCATGGTGAAGAACATATCCGAAACCGTAGTCGCAATCGAGTAACCAGAAATAACTTCCGCTCCACGGGTTGCATAGAAACGAAGTAATAATGCCATTCCTGATGCCCACAATACTTCATTTAAAGCAAGGGGAAAGGCTTTGGCGGTAATTCGTTTTACGAGTGTTTTAGAGATATCAAACATATCACGAATGCGTGTCTTAAACGCATAATTTCCCGTAACAAGGAAATAACTGATAAATGTTAATTCAACACATCGTGCAATAAACGTTCCAATTGCACCACCTAGTACACCAAGACGTGGTGCACCGAAGTTACCATAAATCAAACAATAATTAAAACAAAAGTTTGTAATCATTGAAATAACACTTGCAACAAGAGGAGTTTTTGAATCTCCAGTTGCTCTCATTGAGCCCGCTATGGCCAATGTAAATAGGTTGGGAATAAACGCCAACGCACATACGTAAATATATCTCATACCTTGCTCAATTACTTTTGGATCCTTTACAAAGAACCGGATAATATTTCCTGGAAAAAGTAATGCGAGGATGACGAATGTACTCATTATCAACATTGATGTTAGAATTGAAAAACGGAATGTTTGCTTCATATGATCTTCGTCTCTTGCTCCGAAGAATTGAGCCATAAATACAGCTGATGCAGCAATCACGCCATTTGTTCCAAATACAGCGATAATAAAGTAACGATTTACGGTGGCAACACCCGATAATGCATGGTCCCCGAGCTGACCGATCATCAAGTTATCCAGTAAGTTTACGGATGTACTGATAAGCTGTTGGAGCATTAACGGAATTGCAATAAATAAAGCCTTTTTATAAAAGTCTTTATCGCCTACAAATCGCTTTAGATTCATCGATTCGACCTCCTTCTAAAAACGCTAAGACTATCATATAGAAAGAGCAAGATAATATCAATTAAAAAACACCATTTCGTCACATTAATTTAACATTTAATATAGATTTCAAATACGAGCCCTTAAAATCACGTATACTATAAATAAAAAGGAGCACATGCTATGATAAAAATTGTGATGATGGTTGGAAGTTTACGTAAAGGTTCTTACAATATGATGTTGGGAAAACATATACAAAAACGATATGCAGATCAGATGGAAATTGAAATCCTAGATATCGATGTTCCAAACTATAATGGTGATTTGGATAATCCAACGGATACACCTGAAAAGGTAAAGGTTATGAATCAAAAAATTCATGATGCGGATGCAGTGTTTATGATTACGCCAGAATATAATCATGGATTATCAGGCGTATTAAAAAATGCTATTGACTGGGCAAGCCGTACGCAACCAGGACTTAAGAATAAGCCGGGTTTAATTGCTTCTTGTTCGATGGGACAAACGGCTGGGGCACGAGGTTATCTAAACCTCTATACAGTGCTTGATACAATGCCTATGTGGCTTCTACCGGGCAATGATATCTTGATTGGTGCTGTACATACAAAATTTGATGAATCCGGGATGTTAATTGATGAAGGGACTGTAACCTTTATCGATGGGGTCATGAATCAATTTATAGAATATTACAATCAAGTCAAGCAATAACAGTAAGTGGTATTTTGTGGTCATTGCAATCGTAATTTTTAAATGATACGATTATTTTCGAGGTGTCTATGAAACCAATTAAAGTATTATTTGCCCACGGTGGAACGCTTGAAAAAGCGGGTACTGAAGCATATATGATGAGTGTATTTCGAAATATTGATCCAAAAAAAGTTCATATTGATTTTCTTGTTTTTGGATGCAAGGAAGGTTATTACGATAAGGAAGTCATTACGCATGGGGGTAAAATTTTTAGAATTCCATTAACCCCCCATGATTTTTTGGGGAAACATCCTTCACGTAAAACAATTCTGAAAATGTTAGAAAAAGAGCAATATGATATTATTCACAGTCATATGAACGCACTGAATCCACTCATATTCCAAGCTGCTCGTAAGATTGGAATTCCCTATATGATTTCACATTCCCATGGGAGTCGTCATTTTGTTGACAATGTTCTATTAATCAAATATAAGGATCAATTGATGAAGAAGATTCCTGATTATGCGGATGTGCTTTTAGCGTGTTCAAAAGAAGCAGGCGATTTTCTCTACCCTAATTTAGAATATACAATTATGAATAACGGAATTGATCTTGAACAATACGAGTATAATGAAACGAAACGAAAACGATTACGTAAAGCATTGAATGTGGATGACCAATTGGTATTTGGTCATATCGGTCGTTTTAACTTCCAAAAAAATCATAAATTTCTGATTGAAGTGTTTAATGAAGTCGTGAAAACAAAACCCAATGCAATCTTAGCACTAGCAGGCGAAGGGGAGTTGTTTGACGATGTGAAATTGCAAGTGAAAAATTTTGGAATTGAAGATCATGTTAAGTTTCTTGGATTAAGGGATGATATTCCGGATGTTTTACAAGTTCTCGATGTCTTTTTGCTCCCTTCCGTTTTTGAAGGGTTGCCATATGTGCTGGTAGAGGCTCAAGCGGCAGGACTCTTATGCTTTGCATCCGATACAATTGATCGTCAAAGTGCTCTCACAGATCACTTTCATTTTCTACCCATAGATAATCCCCATGAGTGGGCTGATTATATTGTGGGACATCTAGACTATGAGCGTCGAAGTACTCGGGAACAATTAATTGAAAAAGGATTTGACGAGCGGATAAATGTTCAAAAACTGGAAGATATCTATGAAAATTTAGTTAAATAATTAGAGCGTGAGTTACGCTCTTTTTTTCGCATTTGCAATCTTGAAAAGATACGCGATAGAATAGTAAGCAGTGGAAGGTCGTGGATTATGAAAAAATCAGAGGTATATTGGAAATTGTTTAAATCATCGTTTCACTTAAGTGCATTTACGTTTGGGGGCGGTTATGTCATCATCCCATTAATGCGAACGAAATTTGTGGAAGAATTAGGCTGGATTGATGAGGATGAAATGATGGATTTGATGGCACTTGCGCAATCCTCTCCAGGATCTTTAGCGGTGAATGCATCCATTTTAGTTGGATATAAAGTTGATGGGGTTATGGGCGCGATATTTTCCATTCTCGGCACCATTTTACCACCTTTATTTCTCCTCACAATAATTTCTCAATTTTATGCGGAGTTTAAATCCAATGTGTTTGTGAATGCAGCACTTCATGGGATGCAAGCGGGCGTTGCGGCAGTGATTGTGGATGTGGTTATGACGATGGCACGGCAAGTATTTAATCTTAAACGAACCTTACCAATCGTGATAATGGTTACATCATTTATTGCTGCATATTTCCTTAAGATTAATGTCCTTTATATTATCCTTGCGGCAGGGATTGTTGGGGCATTGTCTCGTGGTGGAAAGATAGAGGTGTCACAATGATTCTTTGGGAACTTTTTATTTCTTTTATGCAAATTGGTTTGGTAAGTTTTGGCGGTGGTTATGCAGCGCTTGCACCCATTCAAAGTCAAGTGGTCGTCGGTCATGGTTGGCTTACGATGACCGAGTTTACAGATTTAATTACAATATCGCAAATGACCCCTGGACCCATTGCGTTGAATGCAGCTACGTTTGTTGGATTAAGGGTAGCAGGGATTCCAGGTGCCGTTGCGGCCACCTTAGGTAATGTTTTTCCTTCAATTGTAATTGTCCTTCTTCTTGCGACAATCTATTACAAGTTTAGTGATATCACCATCATTCAAAAAGTTTTGGATGGACTAAGACCTACCGTGGTGGCTTTAATTGCTTCAGCGGGGCTTACAATCCTTATTACTGCGTTTTTTGGTGAAGGTGTCCGCGATATAAGTAATTTTGATGTTTCAAACGGTATTCTATTTGTATTCGCAACCCTTGGTTTACGAAAATTTAAGTTAGATCCTACGAAGATTATTGTTTTGACGGGACTTTTGGGAATTGGTGTTATGGTCCTTGAAAAACTTTGATGCAACAAAATGTGTCTTTACGATTCGGTGAAGCTACTTTAGAATGTGAGTTAGAGGAGGCTTTATGAAACTTAATGATAATTTAAAACGATTACGAGAAAAACGATCGCTTACACAAGATACGGTTGCGAAGGCCTTAAACGTTTCACGCCAAGCTGTCTCAAATTGGGAACAAGGGAAACGTTACCCCGATGCGAATATGCTGCTTCAAATTGCGAAGTATTATGGTGTGCGTGTGGATGACTTATTGAAGTCTGAGACCGAAGATAATCACGTGTTGATGATCAATAAAGAACGCTTTGAAGAAGTGTTGTTTATCGGATCACAAATAATAATGATGCTCGCTGTATTTTTTCTAGACGATTTTACGGGGTTGATTTTTATTTATATGGGTTGCATTTTTGTGGCTGCCTTTACCAAAGAAGTCTGTGAATCAATCGAATATGGTATAAATTTTCTCAAAAATAAAAAATGATTGGATTTCAATCATTTTTTTTATTTTTAATACAAAATTGCACGGTTTTTATGAATGGCTGCGTAATTTGGGACGAAGGCTTTGATATCTTGCCATTTCAATAAAAAGTTTCCCTAAAAGTGCAACCGTTTATACATAAAAAGTCGTTATAAATGTCCTACAACACCCAATAAAATTGATTACAATATGCTTAGCGTGAGTCCGTGAACTCACAAAAATATTAAAAGTAAAGGAAGGGGGATTGTAGCGGTTTAAGTATTGGATGTTCGTATATTTTTATTAATACTATGAGGAGAAAAAAATGGACAAAAGAAATGAACATAGAATCCTAAAATGCTTAACCATATTTGTACTATCGATTGGACTGGTATTCAGTCATGCGCGTCCAATTTATAGTGATACTCAACCGGTCATTGATTTTATAAATACTACGGGTGAGTCTGAAGTCATTTCCATGACAGAGTCAAAAGAATATAAAGCGACAGTAATGTTTGAGGGGAAAACGCCTGAGGAACTTAAAGTTTTGGCTGAGAATGCGTCTTGGACTTTGACGCGGGATGAAGGGGGTCAAAATGAGGAGGATTTCCCTTATCAGTATTTGGGTGGACCTTTGAATGAATGGACTGTCTTTAAAACTACTTTTACCACTGCAGGCGATACTCTATTTAAAGATATCAAAACGGAAGTCATTCCTGGAGGATTGCAGTTAACGTTTAAGAATGTGCTGATGTTTGGTGTGAATGGAATTGATGGTCGTGATCGCGCCTTAATCCGTAATGCACTTCTTGATTACACAGGGACCTATGATTTAAAACTGGTGGAAGGGGAACAGGTATTGGCAACAACGCCCGTGTCCTTTAAACCTTATAATAGCTACACACTTTATAATGAAATCGATCAACGTCTTGCAGATCTTGCAGCACTCGCATTATCCAAGGGAATTCATGCGGAAGTTCGCGAATTCGGACGTACGGCAATGGGAAGACCGATGAATGCAATCTTTATTGCGGATACGGCTGAGACGCTGTCGAATCACCTTGCGTTAAATGAACGCGCAGAGGCGGATCCACAATCTGTGATTCAAGATATTGAATCGGGATCAATTGATTATAAAGTTCCAATTCTCTACAATAACATTCACTCCGATGAAAATCCGGGAATTGATGCGATTATGGAATTTTTATCCGTGATGATCGAGAATGCTGATGGAAGTGTTGAATACCGTCGTATTAATGGATTAACGTCTGAAGGAAAAGCACAAGTCGAGGCAGAAAAAGCAAGCAGAGGTATTAAGTGGTCTGAACTCATTGCAAATGATGTCACCGGAGTGGGTTATATCCGGGATGGCGTTCAAAGTGAAGAACATCCTAACAGTACCGATGCAGCTGCAAATTTAAGTGAAGAACAACTTGCGAAATTTTATGAAATGGAGCAAGTAGACTTAAACATTAAAACGATGCTCGAGGATGTGTTCTTTATCGTTGTACCTGCAGAAAATGCGGATGCAGCCGCAACAAATGTTCGAACAAATGGTAATGGGTTCGATTTAAATCGTGATAACACTTACCAAACACAACCAGAAACACAAGCCATGGCGCGTCTTATTTCAACGTGGAATCCTGTGAACCTTTATGAAATTCATGGTTTCTATAATCAATTCCAAATTGAACCTTGCTCACCAACCCATGAGCCAAACGTGGAGTATGATTTGTTTATTGAGAATGCACTCGCACAAGGTGAGGAGTTTGGGGGTGTTGCGATTACAAATAATAAATCAATTAACAGTTTCCAAATGCCGATGCGTGATTATTTAAAAGCAAGCGATAAAGGTGGCTATGAATGGGAACCGTTTGACGATATGTCTTCAAGTTATACACCCCAATATTCGATGCTTCACGGTGTCGTTGCTTATACCGTTGAAGTTCCATATGGAAATGAGGATGCGACGCAAGCAGTTAAGTATGCACTACTCAACAATGGACGTTATGTGGGAATGCATAAAAAAGCATTTTATACCAACCAATTGAAAGGTTGGGACCGAGGTCATAAGAATATTGATGCCGATGAAATTCGCCCATACTACGTAAATCAACAAGATGAAAAAGGCGCAGAAGCAGATATCTTCCGTGCCCGTTATGAAGAAAATAATAACTTCTTCCCTGAGTATTATGTTATTCCAATGGAACCGGCAATGCAAAAAAACTTACACGCAGCATCCGAGATGATGGAATATCTTTTACGTAATGATGTTAAGGTAAAAGTGTTAGGAAATGAGATAGACGTTAAGGGCATCACGTATCCTAAAGGAACCATGATTGTTGATTTGCATCAGGCAAAACGAAATATGGCCAATGCAGCACTCTACAACAACATCGTTATTAAAAATTGGACCGACCTCTATTCAGAACCACTCACCTCATTCTCAGAGCTACGTGGCTTTGATATGGATGTGATCACCCAAGTTGGTGCCTTCGAAAGCGCAGAATTTACATGGCTTGATGCAGCACCTGAAACCACAACGCATGTTGATGGTAAGGGTGAAATTGTGATTGTTTCCAATAACAGTGTCGCTTCAATCCAAGCCATAAATGCATTACTTAAATCTGAAGAAGCAGTTGGGTTTATAACCGATGGCGATTATCGTGGAGACTTTGTAATGTCTGAAGCAACCTTTGATTTGATTGAAGACGATTATATTCTTCAAGCAACGCGAACCAATACAATGCCTAAAGCACAAGTTATCACAAAATCCGCACTGCTTTATGTGCCGGGTGCTGCACCAACATTCTCGGTGAAAAAAGACACGGGTGAGCCTTACGGTCATACAAATTATACAAATCGACTCAATACAAACCTCAATTGGGATTATTATGTTTGGGGACAAGAACTTGGATTTGATTTAACCCAGGATCTTGACGCAGCAGATATTGTGATTGGGAACCGTCCATTACGAGAGGATGAACGGAATGCCGTAAATGCTGGAAAGTCCTATATTGGATATGGTGGATACGCGTTGGATTCACTTGAAAAAATGGGGCTCGAAATTGAAGCGAATTATGATATGAGCTTTGATGCCCTCACAACGGTTACGTATCCTGAATCCAGTTATATAACATTAAAATATGCTCAAGAAAATGATTATATTATGTACGGTCACGGTGGAAACAGTATCGTAAAAGCACCTGAAGGATCAACAGTACTTATTAAAACGACTGATGATGAACCCATTGAAGGTTTTATGTCACAAGATCATATTGACACTTATAAAAATTCAATTCAGGCCATCGAGTTTAAAAATGATACACATGATCTTCTAATCTTCGCAAACTCGATTACAAACAAAGCACATCAAAAAGATGATTATCGCTATGTGACCAATGGAATTTTCACCAAATACTTAGGTGATACGATGGATATTGAGGTTAAACAACCGGAACCAGAACCAAAACCAGAACCAAAACCGGATCCCAAAGTAACTTTAAAACTTACAGGATTACCTGATAAAGTTCGGGTTGGCGATGTTTTCGTATTAACACCAAGCAACGATGACCAAGAAAAAGGCGAAGGATGGGTATACGATAAAGTATTCTTCTCTGCAACCTTCAACAGTCCTGCAACCTTTACTGCACTCAAAGCAGGAACAACAACCATCACCTATACGAATAAAAAAGGTGAAAAAACAGAGCTTCCCATTACTATCTTAGAAAAAGAAGCAGAGAAACCAGGTGGTAAATTACCAGGAACAGGTGTTACGCCAACTCAAACTGCACTTTATGTGGGAATTGGAGTTGTCCTCATAGGAGGCATCTTCTACTGGTTCTCAAAGAAGAAAAAATAAAGAAAAAACGAACATGTGGATTCATGTTCGTTTTTCTTTATTAAATATTTTTTGCGGCAGCAATTGCTGCTTCGTAATTGGGTTCTTGTGCCATTTCGGGAACAATCTCAGAATAAACAAGCATGCCCTTGCGATCAATCACAAATATAGATCGTGCCAGCACTTCAAATTCCGGAATCCAAATACCATAAGCATCGGCAAATGCATGATCCTCATCACGCAACATCTCACTATCAATGCCATTCGTTGCACACCAAGAAGCAAATTCTTCCTTGGTATTATTTGAAATATTCACAATCGTTACATCGTCAAGTTCGCTCGCAACTTGGAAGAAATGACGCGTCTGTAAATCACAGATACGCGTGTTGATGTCTGGGAAGACACTCAGCAATACAACGTTTCCGGCGAGTGTATCCGTTCCTACATAAACGTCTTCTAAATTTTTAAGTTTAAATGTCGGTGCTTTTTCTCCAACAACAGGTTGAGATCCTGCTAAAGCGGTTGGAACACCTTTTTTTGTTATTTCCATATTAATCACGCTCCTTATACCTATTATAGAATTAAAGGAGGATGGTTGCATCTTGTATGCTTTAAGTCGTGTCAATGGCCTGGATTTATGCTATTCTTAAAGGAAGAAAAGGTGATGGATATGAAGAAAATACCTGTAATAAAAAACGAACAATTAACACTGGAAGTAATGGACCTCACATTTGAAGGATTTGGTGTGGTTAAAAAAGAAGGATTTCCAATTTTTGTGGAAAATTCAATTCCAGGGGAAATCATTACTCTAAGGGTCACGAAGGTGACCAAACGCTATGCTTACGGACGTATATTAAGCATTGAAAATCCATCACCCAAACGTGTAGAGTTGGTTGATAAAGTCGGAACACGCATTGGAACCATGCCCCTTCAACACATGGCATATGACCTTCAATGTGAGTTTAAACAAAATCAAGTTAAGGCAACCTTAGGTCGTGTAATTAATCTTGATGGTGTTCCGGTTCTACCAACACTTGGAATGAAAAATCCATGGCACTACCGTAATAAAGCAACCATACCGGTCCAATCCGTTAACGGTGTCATAGAGACAGGATTCTTTAAGCGTGGAACTCATGATCTTATTCCAATCGAAGATTACTATATTCAAGAAGAAGCTTTGGACAAAGCAATCTTAGTGATTCGGGATTTACTTCGTCAATATAAAATTTCAGCCTATGATGAAACAAATCACACCGGATTAATTCGAAATATTATGGTGCGTCAAGGCCATTACACGCAAGAATTAATGGTGGTTTTGGTAACAAATGGTTCAAAACTTCCTTTCGAAAAAGAAATTGTGAATGCCATTGTGGAAGCTTTACCCAAAACGGTCAGTATCGTTCAAAATATTAATCCAAAACAAACAAATGTTATTTTGGGAAGAGAACAGAACGTTCTTTATGGAGAAGATATTTATCAGGATCAACTTTTAGGAAAAACATTTAAGATTTCTTCGAAGTCCTTTTTCCAAATCAACACAAAACAAACGGAACTTCTTTATCAACAAGCCATTGAAATGGCAGAAGTTACAAACGATGATGTTGTCGTAGATGCTTATTGTGGAATTGGATCGATTACCTTAAACCTTGCCGATAAAGCGAAGTTTGTTTATGGTGTTGAGATTGTCGAAGATGCAATTACTATGGCGAAAGAAAACGCGAAACTCAATCACATTGAGAATGTGCAGTTTGAGGCGGGTGAAGCTGAAAAAATTATGCCTGCATGGGTTAAGCAAGGCATTGAAATTGATGTGTTGGTGGTGGATCCCCCACGTAAGGGGCTTGATCCTGTATTTATTGAAGCCGCATTGACATCACATCCGCGTCGTATTGTTTACGTAAGTTGCAATCCGATTTCACTTGCGAAAGATTTAAGATCGTTCATAGATGGTGGTTATCGTGTTGAAAAGGTGCAACCTGTAGACATGTTCCCTCAAACGACACACGTTGAGACGGTAGTGTTGCTGTCAAAGGCTGATAAGTAAGACTGTAAAAAGATAAGTAAATAAAGGCTTTCCGTGATTTGATGTCTGGTTTTCAGTAGGTAGAATAATCACGGATTTTTGCTTTGAGGGAAGTTATCCAAGATTGGTGAATAAGAAAAATCATCAGCGACATTCGCTGATGATTGGGTGAGTTGATAAGGTAGTTGGCAAAATTGTGGTGAGGTGACAAGATAGCTATATTAAATTGTAGTGAAAATAGATAAAAAATCGAATGAGAAATCAAAATCAGATTTACTCATTCGATTTTTTATTGTAAGTGACTAGCTAGATAAAATCGAAGAGAGTAATTTGATCATTAGCATTGTCATCTGTTTTAGAAGCATTACTTTTTATTTGATTTAAAATATCGCTAACTTTCATTTGAGAACTAAATCGTCCCCGTTGTTGAACTCTTGACCTTTTTTCAATTTCTTCAGGAGTCATTTGAGATGAAATTCTTAATAATGTTTTTTCAAGACGCGGATTAATATTTGAATTTCTCTCCATGGTTCTTCGGACTATTCCAAAACAGCCTACAGGTGATATATAGATATCCTCAGGTGCATCAGGCGATACGATATCTCTCATATTTCCGAATTTACAGATTTCTGGTTGTGCTGTGCCGTTTAATAGCAAATCTAAATCAACCATAACAGGGTCTTTTCCGAGAGGAATCAAAAAGCAGTCATTGCTTATTTTTTCAGCAATTCCCAAATTATATAATTCTCCTGGTTTTAGACCTAAACTGTATTGTTCAGCATTTATTAATCGAGCTCCCAACCAACTTATAACTGGTACGGCCCAAGAATTTCCGGTAGCTTGATAACGATTTGTTTTTTTGGCTTTTGGTAAAGCTGTATAATTATCAGGAAAACCCATTAAGCGCTCTGTTTCAAGAGGGGAGAGCCTTCTAATTCGTTCGTTTTGCACCACAAATAGCGAACCGTTTGTTGCAGCCGCATTACCATTCCATTTAGTCCCGTAGGCGGCATAAAGACAATCGGTGTATTCTCTAAATATCTCAAAATTAAATCCATCTTTTTCAAAAACTAACTCATGCGAAGGGTATTCCTTAAAATGATTAGTATGTTTCTCAAACAAAATATCCTCGGGATGGAAATTTTTATCTCCAGCAATCAAATACAATCTTCTTCTTTGCTGAGGGAGCCCAAAAAATTTGGCATCTAGTACTCTCCAAGCAACATTTCTTACTGGCCCATCTATAAATCCAGAGGTTGGCCAACGCTTCTTTTCTATTGGGTAATCTAGTCCTGCTAGTGAAGAAACTAAACACCCAAAAGCATTAGTTTTGTCGGTTAGGACACCCTCTACATTTTCCCAAAAGACTATGGTTCTAGATTTGCCGTTGTTTATCCGGACCTCATCATTCGCGTTGATAATATCAACAAATTTCAAAGTTAAGTTGCCCCTGTCATCCTCAAGGCCATTTTTCCATCCGGCAAGTGAAAATGCTTGACAAGGAGTGCCACCACAAATAATATCTGGTGGCGTTATTTCATTATTTACTATTTTATTAGGTATATCTACCATATCGCCCAAATTAGGGGTATCAGGATATTTGTCTGCTAAAACAGCTGAAGGGAAATCAGCTATTTCAGAAAACCATTCGAAATTTAATCCCAAAGGCTCCCAGGCAACCGATGCGGCTTCAATACCGGAACATATGCTACCTACTGTTTTAAGTTTCAAAATTTAGTAACTCCTTTCTTAAAGTTTCTAATACGTTACCGTATTCAAATGATTATATCAAGATAATAATAGTCACTGACACGATATTTACTTCTCTATTTCATTTAGAAGATTTTTTCTCCATTCTGCAATGTCATACCATGCGCAGCCTATACATCCTTTTTCGGCATCTCTTCCCTTGGTTGGAATTGTCGAATCCCATTCGCTTCCGCCTTCATAAAAATAAGGAATACCATATATCGTAGCTCGCTTTCCAGTTTGAAAGCAATTTCTACACATTTCACGTTTTTGTAGGTTACGTTGATTCGTCATCAACTGAAATTTTTGACGAATTTCTTCATCGGTCATTGTATCTGGATTTTCAGCTTTAGTTTCATGATCCCAACGAATCTCTGAAAACTTATGATCAGGTAGACAATGTTGTGAATATGTGCATTCGTAGACATCAAAGTTACCGAGAACGTTAATTATTCTTTTTCTTAATGCGGGTGTCCAGGTTTCGTAACCATTACCTATTTGTCCACCCCGAGCAATAGGCAACAATATTCGTTGACTCGTATTTCTACCACAATTATCACAATACCTAGCTAAATCTGTAGCAATGGTGTAGCCAAATTCTTTCAAATCTTGGATTCTTCGTTGTGGATTAGGGTTTCTTGGCATTTCACAAGCACCACATTTCCAGCCTCCTTCGGCAAGTTTGTCAAAGAATTCCTTTGTCGTTTGTGCCCTTGGTTTTGTTTTCCAAAATTCATCCTGGTCGTTAATCCAACTCGTTAATTTTGATGGTTGCATTTCATCATAAATTGAATTTAGGTAAGTATAGAGTGATTCTTTATCCTCGTAATCAATCGACATACCTGTTCGCCTATATTCAATAGGAATATATCCACTCCATATATTATCATCATAGTTAAATGTAACCGAAACATAAACTTCTGATGCTTTCGAGTTAATAATAGGATTATTTTCATGCAATTGAATAGACATATTTAATTCTACGCTCATAATATTTATAACCTCCGTATACTCTTGTTTATTTTGTTTGAAATTAACCTGTTCATGATTAACAAATATAATTAACTATTCACCTATATGATTTTGTAATCTCGATAACAAGTAAATTTTATCTGTGTACCGTTTCTACAATATCGTGTAAATTACAGTTTAGAGCACTGCATATTCTGATTAAGACATCAGTATTAACATTTTGCCCTTTACCTAACTTTGCAATTGAAGCAGAGCTAAGACCAGTAGTCTTTCTAAGATCTTGTTTTGTCATTCCTCTGTCTATCAACAGTTTCCATAATCGGTTGTAGCTTAGGGAAATATCCATAATTTTCACTCCTTGATATTCCATGAGCGTCCAAATAATTCATCGCCATTTTCGTTCAATCGAATAACAGCAGTGTTATTAAGAATTTGACTCGTTTCTTCTGAGTAAGATTCGTCCTTGTCAAAAGCAATGAATATTTGTTTATCAAATTCTGTATAAAGCTGAATTATTTTATTCAGTGGCTCATCACCAATGTTTTTAAACAGAAGGGAATCATGCGCCAGTGCAGGAAGCATAGTTGTTTCTAAAACACTTAAGTCAAATACAATGAGACTCTTGTAAGATGTTCCAGTACCACTATCATCAGGTGTATAAAATTCATACGTTGTTCCACCGTCTAAATTTAATACAGGAGCTTTTCTTTTTTTCTCGTAGATTCTGTCGTTAAAGCGGACCATCTGCTCGTTGATGCTACTTTCAATTCTACGTAATTCAGCATCTTCTACTTTCTGGAGCTGTTCTTTAACACCTTTCTTTGAAGCGTTCAACTCCTCAACTAAAAGATAGTCTCGATTTTGTGCTTCCAGTCTTTCTATCGCAAGATTTAACTCTTTATACTTGTTAAGATAAGTCGTTGAATAATTTGCTGGTTCACCATGTTTAGAAAGCTGATTTTTCAAACTATCAATTTCACGATTTAACCGTTCAAGATTTTTGCTTAGCTCTATCTTTTGTTGTTCATATTCAGACATAAGTATTTCACTTAATTTTTCATGAAAAGATTCAATTTCAGATATTCTACGAATATTGACTCCAGGAAAAAACTGCTCTAACTCTTCATATGGTCCGTGATGGACCTCTGGGTTTGAGGAGAGATTGTCCTCAACAAGACTTAATTGAGTTTTAGTCGAAGTTCTATTCCGCATTAAAACGTTCAACTGTGTCTTAATCTGGCTTATCTGATTGGCCTGTTCCAAATCAAGATTCACATAATTTGAGTTATTAGAGGCTGTGTGGTTTATCAAGTCATCTCTAAGTTTTTCTAACTCATTAAGATTTTCGATATATCGCTTCTTTGTTGTGATAGAGCCATAAGATATAACATCCTGTTTTTTTGCTTTCTTGAGAGCGTCTAGTCGATCAGATACTTTTTTAAATTCTGTTCGATATGATTCAATAACCTCAAATGAGTTAAATAACTTTTCTAATGCTGTAATAGCTGCTATATTTTTCTCTCTTGGATCGCTATGCAACGGTTTCTTTTCATCATGGTTGTTCTTTCCATAGATTCTAAAATATCGACTAATTAGTTCTCTAAAGGAACTCCCATAAAAATCAACATTGTATTGCACTTGTAAAAAAGATAAAAATTCTTTAAGGCTAATTTCCTCCACGAAACTAAATGATTCATCACATTTATTAATCGTAGTTCTCTGCGTAGTACTTCTAGAAAAGTAGTAGGGGGTATTATTGAATTCGAATTCAAAATTAATCGTGTGAAGACCAACTTGGTTTACAGCATCGCTATCAAGGTAGGTGTTTCCGCCGTATGCAAAGTCAATAATAAGAAGCAAGGTTGACTTTCCAATGGAGTTATTAGCGTTCACCCCTCCGAGAATGGTATTAAGTCCTCTCTTAAATTCTATTGGTGGACGAACTTGCCCTTTGGAAATGAATTTATCACATTGAATCTTCTTCAGCATAGAAAATCACGCCCCTTTCTTCATCGAGTTCGATTTTTCTTAATGCGTATAGACAGCACAAGGTCTCTGTATAATCTTCTATATCTAAAAACAGCTTTCTATTTGTGTTATACAATTCTTCTACCGAGTAAGGTCTATTATTCAAGCACTTTATAAGCATAGGAAACGTAGCTAAGGTACTTTCTTTATAACTAAACAGTTTGTTTGGAAGGAGCATCGAATACCTCACATTTCTGTACAAAAAACGAAAAAACAATTTCACAGGCTTCTCTTGGTTTTTTTGTAATATCCATAAGCCATTCAACCAAAGATATGTATATTTCGTCTTGTAGACTTGTTTTTTCTGCAGCTGTCAAATAAGCAGATCTTATCTGCATAGATAGCCGTTCATAATTCATCTTTTTTTCTCTAGAAAAAGATTTAAACTGGGTTTCAATAAATGGATAATATTGTGTTACGTTAGAAATATTACTTCTAGCTAACAGATAGTTTTTCTTATAAATCTTATCTCTTACAGACTTAGGCTCGTAACTTAAACTGGTAATCTCTTTCGGATCAGTTGTACATATAATTTCTAATATATCAGAGACGGATTCTTCGACTTTTATATCAGTTAGTGATTTCCTCGCCATTAAAAGATCATACATAGTAACTTTTAAATCATACAATTCCTCTTGATCTTCTTCTGAATGCGATAACAGATATTTTCCAGTACATTCAGGGCAAAGAGCAATAAGATTATCAATTTGTTCACCATCATCACTATTTATCATAACCACATCAAAATACGCTTTGGTTAATTCATTATTGCTTAACACAAGAGGTTTACCACATCCTTTAAAAGGGCAACTACCTTTGTTTTCCACTAGCAACTGGTTTCCATATCTATGCCTTAAATAGTACTTTGAAGGCATTATGGACTTTTGTAAACTAATGTTTTCGCCAGCTGCTTCATATAGAATATCTAAGAAAATTTTCCCTGCTACTGTGCCAACTGTATCAGGGGTAATTGTTGAGTCGTACCTTTTAAAGGCATCTGACAATCTTTCAATTACTACCTCATCATTTGAATTCACAGAATCTACAAAATTTTGAAATTCAATCTCTGTGATTATTCCTCTAGCAAATTCTGGAGACAGAACTCTTTTCCCATTTGCATAAGATTTCAAAGTGTCATCTGACTGATCCTGAGAAGGGTCAACATCGCCATCAGTTTTGGTAATCATAGCTATTAGATTTCGCACCAACTTAGAATTTGCTCTTTCTTTACCTAAGACCGGTTTCATTAGATTGAAAAAATCCTTAAATTCCATTACGTTAACTCCTTTCAAGATAGTTGTCCCACTTTGTACCCACCTTCGTCCTGGAACGTACCCAGTTCGAAAGGTGGGTTTTTATATTATGTAGATAGGATTTAAGCAGCATCATTTAATTAAAGACATAACAAAGATATTCTATCACGATTCTTTGCGAAAAGATACATTATATTTACGAAAATGAACGTTTGAATCCAATTCGTGAAAGGAGGAAATACAAATGGCAAATCGTAATACGAAACAAACATCTAAAAGAGTTGCATCAAAAGCAAGCAAAATTCTTAGTGATGGACGTTACAGTAAGAAATCAAAATCAGTTGCTGGCAGTGCTTTAAGTCAAACTAGACACAGCAAGAAGAAGTAAGTTTCTATTTATTTGATAGGTAGTGACAGATTTGAATAATCAGCCTACCTAGCCTCTTTGAGGGAGAATTTTATCTAGAGCGGTTATAGCTCATCAAAATCAATCTCAAAGTCCTAGTGCGCATACGGACGGCGGGATGCATCGTACTTTCGTGTGCCCATTTTTAGGACAAGCGGGGTCTGTGGTCATCTTCACCATAGGCTCTTTTTGTATTCCGCCGCCAATGCCTAGGCGGAAAGGAATACTTTATGAAGATTCGAGTTTTATATGAAGATGACATCAAAAATGGTCACAAGAACTTCACCACAATTGAAATCCCAGATGGAGATTACAGCGTCATGCTGGATATCGACTATGAACAGCGTCTTGCAGAGGCAAAGCCAGGATATCAATCTCCCGTAAATTATCGGTTGACTTCGTCCTAACTTGGTTTTTTTCTTTAGTCCCATGGAACTAGGTCAGTTCCGTGCGTTCTACTCTGTTTTTTTATTTCAAGATATCGTTTAATGACTCAGTGATTGTAGGGTGAGTATAAATACGGTCTCGCAAGATACTATAATCGAGTTTTAAATCCATGGCAAGTGTTATTAAGTTAATCATTTCGTGGGATTCAATGCCAAAGAGTGAGGCACCGATAAGATGATTTGTGGTGCGGTCAATTATGATTTTAAAGAGTCCCGTTGTATTGCCACTTACATGTGCTTTAGGAATGGTGCTGAGGGGTTGTTTAAACACTTGGATGTCAATGTTTTGATCAAGGGCTTGTTGTTCCGTAAGGCCAACTCGTGATAGAGGAGGAGTGATAAAGAGCGTATAAGGTACGGTTGTTCGATTATCCGTTGTGCGTTGATGATTACCAAAGAGATCATCTTCCACAATGCGGAAATCATCGAGAGAAATATACGTAAACTGAGGTCCACCTTTCACATCTCCCAAAGCCCAAATATTAGGGACATTGGTTTTAAGGTGTGAATCGACAAGAATGGCACCTCGATCATCAACGTTTATATCGGTATGTTCTAATCCAAGATTTTCGGTATTTGGCTTACGACCGATTGCACCGAGAATCTTCGAGGCACGAGTACTGTGCAGTTCGTCTTGTGTGATATAGCTTACTAATGCATGGTCTTGATAATCATCCACACCGCTCAAGGAAACACCCATATTAATCGCGATTCCTCGATCGGTAAAGGCATCGTAGATCGCATTGGCGATGTCACGATCTTCCCGAGGCAAGAAAACCGCTTTTTCATCAAGAATGGTTACCTTGGAACCATAAGCGTTAAACATCGAAGCAAACTCCAAACCAATATAGCCTGCTCCAATAATAATTAACTCTTCGGGTAATTTTGAAAGGTTCATGGCCTGTGTGGAGTCGATTAAATATTTACTGTTTTGAAGCATTGAAGCTTGGGGTGGAATTGGAACAGATCCTGTATTAATAAAAATCCGTTCAGCTTCGATTTGATACGTTTCCGTTGTGTCATTTGTGATTTCAAGGACTGTATTTGAAACAAAACGTGCAGTCCCATCTACAACCGTGATAAGCGGATTGTCCTGAAGCATGTGATAATTCTTATGTCGAAGCAGCGAAACCGTTTGATCTTTTGAACGAACTGCATCGGTAAAAGGAATATGCGTTTCACTATTATGAATTAAGGACTTCGAAGGGATGCACCCAATATTAATGCAGGTACCGCCATACATTTCCGATGACGTCTCAATAACGAAGACTTCTTCTTGTTCTGAAGCGAGTCGTTTAGCGAGTGTTTTCCCAGCTTTTCCAAAACCAATAATAACATTTTTTACTTTCTTCATTGTATGCCTTCTTTCTATTTTTATGCTGTTTAGAGCATGTAACTGCGATGCTTTTAAATCACTTTGTACACTAAATATAACAAATTCCCCACTAAAAATTCCAATCATTTGCGCACCTTAATTGGATTCAATGCGCCAATGCGGTATTTTTAGTAAACTTCAGTATTGTTACCGCCTAATCTTTACTGGATTAAAGTTGATAGTCATCATCGATTTATCTATAATGATTAATGAAAGCGTATACAGGAGGGGAATATGAAAAAAAGTAAATATCGCATGGTGATGACACTTTTATCACTTAGCCTAGCGATACCATTGTTACCAATTACAAAAATTAGCGGGGATAACTCAATGAAAATCATCTCAGTGAATGATTATGGTGCGGATGCATCGGGAATGAAAGAAAGTGGACCGGCTGTTGCACGAGCACTTGAAGTAGCGAAAGCGTTTGAAGGTCCAGTCGAAGTCCAATTTAATCCGGGAACTTACCGGATAACCAAAGAATTTGCGCAAACACGTGATATTCATACATCAAACACAGATAGTGTTGATTTTCCAACCAAACACATTGGGATTCTGATTGAAGACAATCATAATTTAACGCTAAATGGTCAAGGAGCCCAAATACTGTTTGAGGGGAATATGATGGCTTTGGCGGTCGTCCAATCTTCAAACACTACCATACAAAACTTATCGTGGGATTTCTTAGTTCCCACAACATCTGAAATGACGGTTTTTGATTTCGATACTGAAAATAGAACGGTGGATTTTTTTATTCCATCATATTTTAATTATGAAATTCAAGGGAATTCGATCTTATGGAAATCCGAGTTAGACACAAGTGGGAAACCGTATTGGACTGAACGTAATGGTCATAGGAACTATGGAATTCAAGTTAAATATCCTACTGAAATGATGGGACGAAGCTATTATGCGAATCAAGACCCATTTCATGGTGTTTCAAATATTGAAACCTTACCCAGCGGACTCCTACGGTTCACCTACAACTCAAAACCTCAGATTGATCCGGTACTGGGAATGAATTATCAATTGCTGTCCAATACCGAACGCAGTACTGCGGGAGCGCTTGTGTGGGAGAGTAAAGATGTAACGTTTGAGGATGTTAAGATTTCATACATGCATGGTTTTGGACTGCTGGTTCAAATGTCTGAGAATGTTTATTTTAATCGTTTAAGAATGGAAACAGATATTGAAACAGGGAAAAATACTTCAAGTTATGCAGATGGAATTCATGTATCGGGATCAAAAGGGAAGATTGAAATTACCAATTCGTTTTTTAATAATACCCATGATGATCCCATAAATATTCACGGAACATTTACCCGTGTGGAAAAAAGAATCTCCGACACCACACTTCAATTAAACTATATTCATAAACAACAAGGAGGGTTTCCACAATTTTACCCTGGAGACAAGGTAATCTTCTATTCACGCGATACGTTGGAATCTAAGGATTTAGAAACGGAATATACCGTTAAAAATGTTCAAGGTCCTGATGCATCCAATCCTCGTACGATGGTCGTCGAATTTGAAGAACGGATTCCCGATTATGTTGATGAGAAAATTGGAAACGAGCCCAAATATGTTGCGGAAAACATTACCTACACACCGGAAATTTTGATTAAAAATAATGATTTCAAAAATGTATTTACTCGGATGATTCTTGTAACTTCAAGAAAAAAGGTAATCATTGAAGACAATCGTTTTGATGCACCGACAATGCCAACTTTATTTTTCTCGAATGACTCGGATGAATGGTATGAATCCGGTCCAATCCGTGATTTAGAGATTCGAAACAATACATTTAAAATTCGATCACTAGGAAGGACCTGGTGGAAATATGCACCGGCTATCTACTTCCATCCTGTAACCAAAGGCGGCCATCTACCATTCGCAGAGCATCCAATTCATAAAAATATTCTTATAGAGGATAATACCTTTTATCTCGAAAGTGATGGTGTCTTACGTGCAGAAAGTGTCGAGAACCTCACCTTTAGAAATAATAAGGTATTACGTCTTAACCCAGAAATAAGTCTGCACCTGGACGGGGATGAAACATTGGCAGTTGGGCGTGAATACCCCCTCCGCTTGGAAGCGAATGGTAATCAAGTTCAAGGACTAGGTGTCTTGCCCAACGGTCCAGAAAACAATTCGGGTTCAGTTGCGAATGTCTTAGAATTTAAGAATAGTAAGAATGTAATTGTCGAAGGAAATAATTATGATGATGGACTCAAGAAAAATGTTCTTATTGAGGGGATGGAACCTCACCATTATCAGATTAACGATGTCGATCTCGATGTTTTAACCAAGCGTGAAAATCGAAAACCGACTGAACCTGTGGGGGCCATTTACTATGTATCGACGCATCCCGACATCGCAAGTGTGGATGCTGAAGGTGTGATTCAAACACATCGAAAAGGAAAAACAGACATTTATGCCTATACCGTTTGGAATGATACACTCATCAAATCAAACATGAAATCAATTACCGTTGATGAGATACAGACCGAAAGACTTGTATTTGATGAACCCATTATCCATATAGACCCTTCAATGGATTCCATATCGGTGCTTATTGGTGGTGAGACTTTTGACATGAGCGCGTTAACCATTCAAAGTTTTGATGAAGCGATAGTATCTTTTGAAGGTGGAATTCCAACTATTAGAAAGAGCGGAATCGCCAAGGCATTGATAACTTACAATGAAAAAGAAGGCATTGTGTACTTTGTTGTGGATCAACCTGAAGACCAGCTGGTTCTAAATCCTCAAGTTCAAATTGAAGACCGAAATCATGCGCTAAACCTTAACACGACATCCTTTACAATCGATCGTGAAAATGGCCAAGATTTATGGGAAAACGATAATCGATTATCGAATCTTGTACGCGTCGATCTCGAACCAACATCCGATGAAGCTCGCGTATACATTGCGACAATGGATGGCTTGCCTTTACGTGCTCAGAACAGTTGGGATTCAAGTTATATGTTATTAATGAAGCAAAAGGAAGATGGAACCTTAGATCGCGATAACTATATCTCGATGGGTAAACGGGCTCATGCTGATGGTATTGGGTTTGTTCAGGAGATTAATGGACAGGGGAAAGAAGCCGCAACAAACACGATAGAGGATAATCCGACGACCAAGCAAACCTTTGCGTTGGAACATCGCAATAACAAAGTGCATGCTTATGTTCTAAATGATGAGGGCTTCAAACACATTCATACATTTGAAAATATTGAGCATCTTGGAGATCATCCAGTTTTCGCGTTTGCAGGCTGGGGCAATACACAAAAGAATCGCACACTTGAAGTGAGTGATATTAAAGCATATCGTGGCTCTCTCTTTGAAAGTAGTGATATAGAACCGCTAAAAATACAAATTCCAGACTCGAATACGTATCATCTCGAAACATTCGAGATAATGAATGCTGAAGCAAACATGTATCACGTTAAAACGAATTATGAAGGGAAAACACATGTATTTGTTCGAAACCAAGAGCAAATCAACTATGTGGACCAGGGTCGATTCCCCTTACAAGATGGGAAGACCTATGACATCGATGTGATCCATCAAGCATCAAGTGGAAAATTTTCGAACCGTATCCACCAAACCTATACAACCCAAGACAGAGAAGCTTATGCTTTAATACACAACCAAAAACTTGAAGATCAGATGATTCTCACAGTTCCAGCAGATCTTCTTAAATTATCTTACATTGATTTGAATGGAACATTGCAGGCGGTATCGATTGCAGACCGTGACTCAATTACACTTGATAACAAACACGTCTATCTTAATAAAATTCAGTCGAATGAAGTTGAGATTCAAGCAATTGAACCATCTTTTGGAAACATTGACTTAAGCCAGCATGACACATTTGTTTTTACGGATACTGAGAATACACTTGACTTAAAAATCAAAACCAGTGTTCCTCATGAAAATGTGACGGTTGTGAATGAAGATCACGGCATAATCAAAACGGTTGATGAAACTGGAAGCGTGTGTCTCGATATTTTTAATGGCGTAACAAGTTATCATATAAAAGCCGTTGCGGAAGATGGGGTTACGACCGCTACACATGTCATCCACATTTTGCGCAATGCGCCGATTACGCCAAATAGAGTGGAAATACGATTGGGGAATGAAACGATTGCGTCCGATGCCAACACGATTGATTTTAGACACAAATTTCAGTTGGAAGATTTAAGCGTCGATGCGGGTCAATCAAATATTAAAACAACATTCTACGATGTGCCTAAAGAAAATCGTAGTCACAGTGGAATTGCCTCTCGACATGTAATTATGAAGGTTTCATTTGAAGATAAACGTACGGTCATCCATCGTGAATTTGAAGCCGTAAATCTTGCACAGAAACTAAATTTAGAAGAAATCAAGAGACTGATTGAAACCGTTGAAGGGCTGTCGGAACGTCGATATACGGTTGGAAGTTGGCGTAATCTTCAAAAGGTCTTGAACGAAGTGAAAGACCAACTTAGTCTTCAAGCGTTAAGCCAAGATGTTGTGGATGAGGGGTACATCCGATTGGCAAATGCCTATCAAAACCTTGAAGAATATAAAGAGGAAAACCCAACTGATAAACCAATAGAGAACCCGACCGATAAACCGATTGAAAAACCATCAGAGCGTCCGAATAGAAAACCCGAAACCGAGTCACTGGATCATGATTCAAACGAGAATTATTTACCGCTTACGGGTGTGTCATCAAAATTTGATTCGATTTTCCTGGTCGGATTGGGAATGGCGCTCATCGTCATAAATCGACGAAGAGGATAAAGGTTAGTTAATGACATGAATTTCAAAGCTTTATTTGATATGATTAAGGTAACGTATCTTAATATCAGATATAAAAGGAGTTTATTATGGGAATGAATAAAGAATTTAATGCCGTTAAAGAATTTCATGAGAAGTTTGGACATCCTGTCAAAGAATCACCAGTAATGATGGATGCGGATCGTGCAGCAAAGCGTTATGCATGGATGCTTGAAGAAATCAATGAGTTCATTGAAGCAGAAGATCTTGTTGAACAAGCAGACGCGATGATTGATACAATTTATTTTGCGTTAGGAACGCTTGTTGAGATGGGGATTGAACCAGAACCACTTTTTGAAATTGTCCAACATGCAAATATGAGCAAACTTTGGGAAGATGGAAAACCTCATTACAATGAAGATGGGAAAACAATTAAACCAAAGGGTTGGGAAGACCCTCATTTGAAACTCGAACAAGCAATTGAAGCAATGAAAAAATAACACAGATATCTGTGTTATTTTTGTAGGAGGCCATGATGACAAAACGTATCAAAACAACGAAAAAAGAAATTGCGGATTATTGGGCAGATCGTATCGATACGATGAATTTGACCGTATCTTCAAGTCAAGCAAGCACCCATTGTTGGCGTTGCGGTGTCAAAAAGCGATTAGATCGATGTCATATACTTGCGGATGCACTTGGAGGTGCGGATACCCCTTCAAACTTTGTTTTACTTTGTAAACATTGTCATATTGATAATCCAAATGTCAGTGATTCAGAGATAATTTGGGATTGGCTGAGCGCGTATGCGGTGTCATCAGATCAGGTTTATTGGTTTGAACAAGGACTTCGCGAATATGCATATATTTATCATGAATCCATCAACCGTGAAGTTATTGATACCAAATTATTTCAAGAAACTTTTTTAAAACAAATGGAACATGTATCGCATCACTTTGGGCAGCCTCGTAATAATCCCGCTACAATTGCAGGTGCGTTGCGATTAACGTTGAATGAAATCAATAAGGACCGCTAATAGCGGTCCTTACTCTTGAAATAAATTGTGTTCGTTCTGCGATAAAATTGCATCGCGTAGTCGAATCTGCGCAGCTTCCATTTTATTTAGGTTATTATCTTTTGCAAGTGTTCGTATTTCTTCCTTAATCGTATCAGGACTCTCGCCCGTTATTCGTGCAATTTCTTCCACAAATACTCTTAACTCCGATTTATAGGGAACAGGTTGTGACTGTTTCCACCCAATGTAGCTTAATGCACATAGGTTTGTGATAATTAGAAATATAATTAAATAATTTTTTTTCATACTTACAACATCCTCTCGGGATAAGTTTATAGATTTTCACTTAATTTGAAAAGGTCTTAAACGATAGTTTTGAAAAAATATGACTGAATTTACGAAGAAGCAAAAGATTTATTAGTAATAAGAAGAATGAGGAACGACTTTCACAATTTTCAATTTAGAGAAGACAAAACATCTTTGTAAATACGGTCAAAAGGTGTTGCCGCTTTTAAATCTTCAATTACTTTTTGTGCAGCTTCCACGTGGTCCGTAATAATACCCGTAACTTCCATTGTGAGATATAAATCCATACGATCTTCTTCGTTTACCGTCCATACAAAGAGATCTTTATTATAACGCGCAATATCATTAAGGGTGCGAGAGGAAATTGATGAATCTTCAATCGAATAAAAATCAACATCTAACCGTTCCAAACCACCGATATTCAACCCTAAGATATAACCGGTATACGTGTCAGGGTACATGGCTTTAAGTTTTAGTATTGCGGTCTTATCAAGGGATTGGAACGCTGTCACAGAGCGCATGTCATATTTATCCAGCGTCTCGATCATTTTATCAATAAACGTATGATCATCATACTTTGATGTTTTGAGTTCAACCATAAGCGGTTGATTGAGGCGTTTTGCTTCAGCAACGTATTCATCAAATGTGGGAATACGACTTTCATATCCATTGTGTACTAATGTTACATTTTGAACTTCCTCAAGTGTGAGGAGATGAATGTTGTCCGTTTGATCACTCAGTCGTTTCAACGTATTATCATGAAACACAACCAGATGTCCATCTCCTGTCATTTGGATATCCATTTCAACATAATCAGGCTTGTAAGTACTTGCTATTTGTAAAGACTCCAATGTATTTTCAATGGCTCTTACAGACTCACCACGGTGAGATACGACTTTTGTCGATGAAGTTAAAGCATCACTGGGTGTACTTAAATAAACATTGATACCAAACAAGGAAAAGACTGCCACCATAATAATATTGATGCGAAGATGATGTTTTTTGGGGGCGAAGTTCTTTTCAGTAAGAATTGGCTTTTCATCTAGAATCTCGTGATAGGCGACAACCGTAGCTTGCAAGGTAAAGATATTCGAGTATGAAATGGTAAAAGCTAGAAAAAAGAAAATCATAGAAACAGACAAAGCACCCGTAATCTTTGTGACTTGCATGTTTGATTCGGGAACTATGGCCATAGGTATTGAGAGAATAAAAACACCTGCAACCGTAACCGCAGTGGTTAGCAAGGCAATGACTGTGACGAGCTGAAATATTTTAAATGTACGGCGTTTTGTTAGGGCCCAACTTTCCTTTGCAGCTTCTATAAAACTCAGTTCGTCTCGCGTAATAAAAATTACCGGTGTAAAGAAAAGACGAATATTAAGAATAAATGCAGTAACAATCGCAATAGTATAAGCAACTAATCCAGCAGGGTTCTCCAAGACCGCATCAACCACAAATCGAGGTAAGTGTACATTAGAGGTAATATTGGTGGTCATACCAATGTTTGCGTTAGGCATAATTAAAAATATATAAACCAGGATGAGTAGAATCTGTGACGAAAATATTTTGCGAAGTGGTTTAATAAAATCATTTTTAACCAATTTTTGCTTTTCATAAGGTCGGTTCGCAAACTTAATGATGACGGTGAGTTGAAATAAAATAAAAATGGCAATGAGAATGATGCTTAGAATAAGAAAAAAGAGCGCCGTGGGACTGCTAAGTAATTCCCAAAAGTTTTCATTGGTAATTCCAATTATATTTGCTCTAAAAAGCGCAATCTTAAACACACGATCTGCAATTTGTTTAATTAAAAGTAGTGACATGGATTCCGCGAGGATTATGATTAATACGTAACGAAATGTGTCATCTTTAATTTGAATAAAACTTTTCTTGAGTGTTTCAAGTATTTTAAATGTTTTCATAAAGTCCCCTTTCGTTTCTATTATATGAGAGAACGATATAAAAACCTATTAAGACTCTCTTAAGAATAAAAAAGAAAGCAGATTATGCTTTCTTACAAGTACAAGTATCTTGACCGCAGTTACATGAAACGACACAATTACATTTAACAACATCGACTGACGTTTTTTGATTCAACGCCTCCAAAAGTAGGTGTTTATCATGATGCGAGAGTTCATAGTGCTCGATGATATTTTTTAAGGTACTACCAACTTCTTGGGCGCAAATTGAATCAAATGCCTCCATGATTCGGCTTTGTGTTCCTTGCTTTTCAGATAGTGTGGGCCGATAAACATATGCCTTACCCTCAGTATCTGCTTTCACATAACCTTTTTTAACCAATCGACTAATTAAAGTTTTCGTCGTTGCGGGTTCCCAATTTTTTGACAGTTTAAAATGATCAGCAACTTCACGGCTTGTAGCATGGTTCAATGTCCATAAAACACGTAAAACTTCCCATTCTGAATCGGAAACTAATTTTGTGTCTTTCATTCAATCACCTCTACTAGTAGATTACAGTTGTAGTCGGTATAAGTCAAGGTAAATGCTTAGGCGAGATTGATGAAAAAGTTTAATTAAAAAATGCCACTTATGCATATAAATACCACTTAAGCAAACTACATTTACAAGCGTTTATACATTCGATAAATTTGTGGAGAAAGATATGAGGTGATTGAAGTGATATTTATTGCCATGTGTATTAAAGCAGAAAAAAATCGAGAACTTGTGAAAAAGGTAGTGACTCAATGTAGTGAGTTGTTGCTGTTGCCCATTGTTGCGGACTGTGTTCGTAAAGCGGACCAGCATTATCAAATTGTGATTACTGATCATTGCATGTCGCAGTCAAAGCATGTTGGTATGGATCAGCATGTTGTCTATCTAGATGTTCCTCTTACAGATGATGTTTTGAGGTATACATACCATATTCCATTTTGTCCGCAAAAACTGTACAAGTGCTTAGTGACGATTATTCAGGAGCACCGTCCTTGGTCTGATAATATTGTAATCGATGGGAAGCCGTCCCAGTGTATTCGGGCAGAGGATATCTACTATGTAGAGACAGAAGGGAGAAAAATTGCGGTTGTGACTAAGAACGGAAGATTTTATAGTAATCGCATTTTCTCAATTTGGGAACGACTTTTGTCACGATTTACATTTGAACATTGTTATCGGGGCATAATGGTTAATCTAAAATATGTTCGCGCTGTGTCATCGAGCTTACTTTTTTTAAATGATGGAACACGTTTGCCGATATCACGGCGACGTTATCAACGTTTCTATAGAAACTATAATCGCCTACGAAAATAATAAGAAAGATGAAAATATTTTAGAAATCGTTTAAAATAGAGTTAAAGGAAGTGAGGCGTGAGCTCATGGATATTTTAATTCTAGGACTGGGCACGATTGGAACTCTATACGGGTCCTTGTTTTTCCGTGCGGGCCATAATGTTGAACATTTCCTTCGAGAAGGAAAAGACCATGTCGATTGTGTTCATGTGAAATTACTTGATGGAAGACTCAATCCTAAGGGGAAAGAGCTTTCTTTTGACTATAAAATTAAACCTTCTACAAAAAAAGAGTATGATTTTATTTTTGTTAGTGTATCATCAGGGAATCTAAAAGAAGCAATGGATTGCCTACGGGAAGCGAAGATTCATGGAACGGTATTACTCTTTACGGGGGTTTGGACCGATCACAAACGTCTCGATGAAATCATGGGATTCTACAATTATATTTTAGGATATCCTGTTGGAGGCGGTTCGATGGATGAAGAAGGCGTTCTTACAGCCGTCGTAAATGAGTATGTCATGATTGAGTCAAAGTCGAATGCTCGAATTCCAAACTACAATCTTATGATGTCGCTTTTTAAAAGTTGTGACATTACCTTTGAGATACCACATGACATGTTAGAATGGATGTGGGTAAGAATGTCAGTAAGTGCTGCAATTGTATCAACTGTAGCTTTGTATGGAAATCTTAGTTTCCCAGGACCCTCTGTTGAGTATGTCATGACAAACAGTAAGGCATTAGCTCATTGTATACGTACAATTCGTGAAACACTCTTAATTGCTCGAGGACGAGGCATCAATATGAATCACTTCAAGCAAGAAATTTTACCTTATAAATTTCCAGCGGGTATTTCGGGCTGGGGAATGAAAGTTAAATTTAAAACGAGTCGAATTGCACGTGAATCGATGAAGCGACACAATAATATCGATGATTTGATGTATATATGCTATGAAGTGTTTCATGAAGGAAAGCGACAATGTGTCCCAATGCCCCATTTTACCGAGAACATGCAAGCGATGCTCGTAAAACTTGAAGAACAAGAGCACATTGATCCATCTTTATATAATCACATTAAAAAATTCTAAAAAAAGACCACCTTTTACCAAGTGTGGTCTTTTACGTTGTATTAATGAAAAAAAGCAATCAATGAATGGTATAAGAAATCAATGTTATCTTCTTTCGAAAACGGATAGTTTTCAATTAAAAATGAAAGATTGGATAATAATGAATAGATTAACTTTGTGATAATCTCAGTATCAAATACCCAAGGATTCGCAATCGGCATGTCTTTGAAGACTTCTTTAATATTGGTAAGGACAAAGCCTTGAAGATCTTCCAAGCTCTCAGCGTTCATTCCTCGAACACGTTTAAAATGTACTCCAAGGCCATGTCTTTTCTCGGAGTCGTAGTATAAAACTTCCAAACGCTTCCTAAATTTTGCATTAAAGTCAACTTCAGTTGTAATGCAATTTTTTAAACGAGCAAATGTGTCGGCCCAACTTTTATGCACAACTGCAGCATAGAGAGATGCTTTATCACGATAATAATTATAAAGCGTCCCCACAGCGATGTTTGTCTCCTTCGCAATCATCTTCATACTTACGTCTTCATAGTCATGTAAATAAAAAAGGTGTTCTGCGCTGGCAAAAATTTCTTCTTCAATGTTATGTATAATCTTTGGCATACGTTTCCTCAATCCTTATAAATGTAAGATAAGCATACCATAAATCCTTAGAGAATATCACTGGATTAAGTTGACAATGATAATCACTATCACTATAATGAATGTATAAGGCAGGTGCCCTATACTAGGAGGATATATATGGAAAACAACAGTACATTCCCATTGTTGGGAGAAAAATTTCCTACATTAAATGTAAAAACGACACAAGGTCAAATGACCTTACCGGATGCATATGCAGGGAAATGGTTCGTTCTATTTAGTCACCCAAGTGACTTTACACCCGTGTGTACAACAGAATTTATAGGATTTGCGAAAGCAGCAGATGAATTTAATGCAATTGGGGCAGACCTCATTGGTCTATCAATTGATGGGGTTCATGCACATATGAAATGGATTGAATGGATCGATGAACATGCAAATGTTAAGATTCCATTCCCAATTATTGCGGATGAACTTGGACGTGCAGCATCGCAACTCGGCATGCTTCATTCTGCAATGGGTACAAATACAGTTCGTGCAGTATTCATCGTAGATGATAAAGGTGTGCTAAGATTAACAATGTATTATCCACAAGAAGTTGGACGTAGTATTGATGAAATTCTTCGTGCTACAAAGGCGCTTCAAACAGCGGATAAATACAGTGTTGCAATCCCTGAAAATTGGCCAAATAATGAATTTATCGGTGATCATGGAATTGTTCCACCAGCATCAACAATCGCAGATGCTGAGAAACGCAAAGCGCAAGCAAATGAAGGCGATACAGAGTACCTTGACTGGTGGTTTGTTCATAAACCCATTAAATAAGTTCTAATAAAAAACGAATCCCAATGCTTCGAGCAAGCATTGGGATTCGTTTTTTATTGATTCATAATGTGCTAAATAGAATTGAACCTTAGGCTCTAATTTCTATGTGCATCGATACCGTCAAACATATTTTTAAGGCGTAAATGCAAGAACTTAACTTGAGTTTCAGTGAGTGCCACTGGAGGTTTGTGTCCATCAACCGTACCTAAATGTGTTTGAATTTTTCCATCTTTATCAATCGCTACAACAAAAGGTACATATCCATTTGATCGGAGTGCTTCAGGAAGTTGTTTATCCCAATCAGACAACCGTTTTTTCAAGTCATCGCTATTACTGTATTCTGAATTTTGAACATCCAACATCATAATTTCAGGCTTAATTTCGATTCCTTGTTCTTTGTAGCTTGCTTCTAAGTCTGTTATCACTGTTTCCATTTCGGGAACAAGGGCAACACACCATGGACAATCAGCATAACCGATATAGTAAATACCTTCCTTAGAATCTTCTAAGTTTTTGATGATCGTTTCAGAATCAGTTGTTACGTAGTGATGATCTTTCTTAGTGAATCCTTTATAATCTTTCATGAGATTATTTGAGGTGCAACCTGTTAATACGAAAATTGAAACGAGTAGGACGAGTAATGTTTTTTTCATAATGACCTCCTTAGTCTCTTAAATTATAAAACTTTTTTCTAAAATTGCAAGATAAACATAGTCGATATATATGTTAAGTATGTTGGTAGAAAAGAGAATGAGGTGTGTTATAATTATTACTAAGTAAGGCAGGGATTTATATGACATATTTTAAGTGTCCTAATTGTGGACAAGCATTGGAAGAACAGGAACGATCTTACGTTTGTTCTAAGGGTCATCAGTTTGATCGAGCCAAGAGTGGTTATGTAAATTTACTCATGTCCCAAAAAGATAAAATGAAGCAACATGGTGATGATAAGCTGATGGTTCGTGCTCGGAGAGAATTTTTAGATAAAGGATACTACGGATTATTGCTCGATCAAATCAAGAATGTCTTTGATAGGTTCTCGAGTAATCACATTTTGGATGCGGGTTGCGGTGAGTGTTGGTATACGGAATCGTTACTCAAGTCAGGACGAACGGTTTATGGTGTTGATATTTCAAAGAATGCCGTTGATTTGGGATCAAAACGAAATTCAGATTTGATGCTTGCAGTAGGAAGTACCTTTGATTTACCGATCATTGATGATTCATTCGATGCATGCTTATCTGTTTTTGCTCCTTTTAAGATTGAAGAAATCTTTCGGGTTTTAAAAGACGATGGGATCTTTGTTCAGGTATTTCCACTTGCGAATCATTTGATGGAACTCAAAGAAATCGTCTATGATCAGCCTTATGCAAACGATGTTGACGTGAAAATGTATGAAGGATTCCAATTACTCGATGTGATGCAAATTAAGGGACCCATAGAAATAACCTCAACCGAGGATATTTTAAATGTTTTCAAGATGACTCCTTATGCCCATCGTACACCCAAAGAAAATATTGAAAGACTGACGAAGTATTCACACTTAAATGTAGGCTTAGAATTTGGTCTTGCAATCTATAGAAAAGAGAAATTATGAAAAGACCTCAGTTTATCGAAGAGTTGGTAGTGAGCAATGCTCGTGTACTCTTTTCGGAATTAAAGCGTAATACACGTTATGAATCATGTTTAATTTATCAAGATCACGCATTAGTAAAGTGTGAACAAGTCTGTTTTAGTAAATGTGAATTTGAAATGGATGCGTGTGATCGTGCCGAATTTCTGGATGTTGTGTTTGATCGTTGTGATCTAAGTAATCATTCTTTACAAAAAAGTTATCTTTACCGCTGTGAATTTTTGTCCTGTAAGTTAATGGCGAGTGAAATTTACGATAGCAAAGTTAAGGATGTGTTATTTAAAGATACACTGATGAATTTTATGAATTTGTCACAATCAAGTTTTGAAAATGTCGTGTTTGAAGGATGCCGACTTAATGAGACATCCTTGATGATGGCAAAATATAAGAATATGAAGTTTAATGATTGCGAGCTTACAGGGTTAAATCTCTCGGATACGCGCTGTAACGCTTTAGATTTAACGACTTGCACCTTTGATACGATTGTATATTCTCCCTCACTTATAAAAGGAATGCGCATTCGTGCTGATCAAGCAAGTGCGTTGATTGGTTATCTCGGTTTAATTATTGATTAACGAAAGGTGGTATTAAATATGAATTTTATTGCTTCTCTTTTTAAAACTAAAACTCCTAAACACATATTAGAGGTCCGTAATCAGAAGGCATTTGAAAATTATTTCTTAAATCTGTTACCGCTGTTGGGTTATGATTCGATTCAAGTTCCTGAGGCGAAGTATGCCCATGGCGTTCATGTTGTTGCAAAGAAAGATGGGATGCGTTGTGCATTTAAAATCGTATTTAATCCTAAGGAAGTAGGGACCGATCCGATTTCAGAGCTCGCGGCTGCTTTGGTGTTTCATAAGGCGAAGATTGGTATTGTTGTTACCAATGGTGTTTTCACTGAAAAAGCTGAACAGTATTCAAACATAAAACGCATTAATCTGTGGGATGTTTATCACTTAGATAAATTAGAATCGCGATTAAATCTTTAGGAGGCTCATTTGAAAAAAATTATAAATAAAGCGGTTAAAAAGGCGAATCGGAAGCCCTCAATGTTATTGGCTGCGGGTTTAGTCGTAACCAATATTGTTCTCATGGCAATTGTTAAAGAAGGAACTAAAAATGAAGAGGCGTAAGACGCCTTTTTTAATGACTTGGTTTATTGACTTTTGGTGATGTTTCCACTATTATTTAAGAAAGCGATGATAAGAAATAGTAGAAAATTAAAATAGCGAAGAGAACTGATGGTTGGTGTGAATCAGTGTATTAAGATTTTTGAACTCATCTTTGAGCATAATTTCTGAATCAGTAGGAAATTACGTCCCCTGCGTTAAAGGATTGAGAGTCTATCGAATATCGATAGGAATTAAGGTGGTACCGCGAGCAATTCGTCCTTTAGAGGTACTTTTTTTTATGTTATAGGAGGATAAAAAATGTATAACCATTTAAAAATTGAGAAAAAATGGCAAAAATATTGGGATGAACATGAAACGTTTAAGACAGATGTTCATAACTTTGATTTACCAAAATATTATGTTTTAGACATGTTCCCATATCCATCAGGAAATGGACTTCATGTAGGGCATCCACGTGGGTATACTGCGACGGATGTAATTGCACGTTATAAACGCATGAATGGTTTTAATGTCTTACACCCTATGGGATGGGATGCTTTTGGTCTACCTGCAGAGCAATTTGCCTTGAAAACTGGAAATCATCCAAATGAATTTACAAAACAAAATATCGCGCACTTTACTGATCAAATTAAAAGTCTTGGTCTTTCTTATGATTGGAGTCGTGAGATTTCCACAACAGATCCAGGTTACTACAAATGGACTCAATGGATCTTTACAAAGCTTTATGACATGGGATTGGCTTACGTTGATGAGAAACCCGTAAACTTCTGTCCTGAATTGGGAACCGTTCTTGCGAATGAAGAAGTCATTGACGGTAAGAGTGAAGTGGGTGGTTTTGATGTAATTCGTATGCCAATGCGTCAATGGGTCTTAAAAATTACGGAATACGCAGATCGTTTATTGGAAGATTTGGATTTAGTCGAATGGCCAGATTCAACAAAAGAAATGCAAATTAACTGGATCGGTCGCTCTGAAGGGTCGAATGTTATCTTTAAAATTGCAGATCATGATAAAGAATTTACAGTATTTACAACGCGTGCAGATACGTTATTTGGAAATACATATTGTGTTCTTGCTCCAGAACATCCTTTTGTTAAGGAAATTACAACGCCAGATAATATCGATGAAGTAAATGCTTATGTTGAGAAAGTGTTGCATAAGTCTGATTTAGAACGTACTGAACTCAATAAAGAAAAATCAGGTGTATTTACAGGAGCATATGCCATTAATCCTGTAAATGGAAAAAAGGTTCCAATTTACATCGCAGATTATGTTCTCGCAGCATACGGTACAGGTGCAATTATGGCAGTACCTGCACACGATACACGTGATTTTGAGTTTGCTAAGAAATACAATCTTGAGATTATTCCAGTGATTGAAGGTGGCGATACTTCTGTAGAAGCGTACACTGGAGATGGAATTCATATCAATTCTGGATTCTTAGATGGTATGGGTAAGGATGAAGCAATAGAAACAATGCAAGCGTGGTTGGTTGAGAATGGTTACGGAGAAGCGAAAACTACGTACAAACTTCGTGATTGGTTATTCTCAAGACAACGTTATTGGGGAGAGCCAATTCCAATTGTTCATTTAGAAGATGGAACCATGCGTACAGTTGAACTTGATGAACTTCCTCTTGAACTTCCTGAGGTTGAAAATTACAAACCAGCGAGTGATGGTCAATCGCCACTTGCGAATGCCGGTGATTGGTTGGACGTAACGTTTGCGGATGGCACAAAAGGACGCCGAGAAACAAATACAATGCCACAATGGGCAGGATCTTGCTGGTACTACTTACGTTATATTGATCCAGAAAATAATGATGCAATCGGTGATCCAGAACTTCTAAAACATTGGATGCCTGTGGATCTTTATATGGGTGGCTCGGAGCATGCTGTTCTCCACCTTCTTTATGCACGATTCTGGCATAAGGTCCTATATGACCTAGGTGTTGTGGATACCAAAGAACCATTTGGTAAACTTTATCACCAAGGGATGATTCTCGGTGCTAATAATGAGAAGATGAGTAAGTCACGAGGAAATGTTGTGAATCCTGATGATATCGTAGAAAGTCATGGTGCGGATGCTCTTCGTGTTTACGAAATGTTCATGGGCCCCTTAGATGGCGCTATTGCATGGAGTACACGTGGCCTTGATGGAATTCGTAAATGGCTTGATCGTGTCTACCGTTTAATGGTTGAGTCTGATAAGATTACGGAAACTAATGATGGTAGCCTTGATTTTGTATATAATCAAACGGTTCAAAAAGTTACACATGATATTGAAACATTTGGTATGAATACTGCAATTTCACAGTTGATGATTTTTGTGAATGAAGCATATAAAGCAGAGACATTGTATAAAGATTACGCTCTCGGATTTATTAAAATGCTTGCATGTTTTGCACCGCATTTGGGTGAAGAACTTTATGAAATTGTGTCTGGTAATGGCGATATTAGCTATGAACAATGGCCAAAGTTTGATCCAAGTAAATTAGTACTTGATGAATTAGAAATTGTTGTTCAAATTAACGGGAAAGTACGTGCTAAATTTATTGCACCTAATAATTTACCAGAAGATGAATTAAAAGCTCTTGTATATGATCAAGCACAAGTTCAAAAAAATCTTGAAGGTATGACCGTTATCAAAGAAATTGTGATTAAGAATAAGATTGTTAATTTGGTCGTGAAGCCAAACTAAAACAGACGAAAGTCTGTTTTTTTATTTTTAAAAGGGAAATCAATGATTTTGAATTAATTAGAAGTGGGTGATTTATGAAAGGTATTGTTTTAGCGTATGGCTATACTGTTGTGATGATGATGCTCTTGGCCCTGATGGTTTCCTATTCTGTCTTTAAGCGTGAATACCAACAAAAACGATTCCAATATCGCAATGCTTTAGAAACGTTAATGACAGAAATGCAACCCACTGATCATCTCGAGTCGAAGTTTTTAAATCTTATGAAAGATCAACAGGGGGAGGTTCTTGATATTACATACCATTTTTATCCAAAATTAATCCAAGTCATGTATAAAACAAAAATAGCAGGCTGGGAAGTTACCTTTGGAGAATTAATGATTGAGGAGGGATTTTAGTATAAAAAAACGAGTCTTTTTGGCGGTGCTATCTATTATTATGCTGGGGAGTTTGGTTGAAATTATGACGCGAATTCGGTGTCAATTTGAAAAAGTATATCGTCTTAATACGGATTTAGTGCAACGAGAAAAAATTGAAGCGCATCATTTGGAAGAAATATCAATTCCAAAGAAAATTCTTAATGAAACGATGATCCGTACAAAGGAAAATATCGTTGGACGATATGTACGTTTAGGTCATACTCTTTACAAAGGGCAAATTTTGGATCGTCGTGATTTTGAGCATTTTGATGATTCACAAGGTAAGCCGCTATTATTACTTGAACCTGAAGAGGTGCTAATGAGTGCGGAAGCATCAATGGTAAATACGGGTGGTAATCTCTTGAGGGCCGGTGATTACGTGAATCTAAGCGTACGAGTGCGAGAGTTTGATGGCTCAGGGAAGATAATTCCATTATTAAAAGGAGTGCGTATTGTGAATGTACGTGATCGTGATGGACATGAGATTGAAGCCGGAAAACAACCCAATGTACTCAGTTTTGCAATCCCGCAAAAATTAGAGAATATTGTTCATAAAGCATTGGAAATGGGTGACTTGTCAGTCGTTATTTGTAGCGGGATTCCTCACGTTATTAATGATCTACAAAAAGAGGTGGTTGAACATTTTAACATCAATCTTTGATTTTGGACCCTTAACCCCCTTTGTGGAAGATGAAAATATTACAGATATTAATTTTAATGGCGTTGATTTATGGATCGATGATCTTGTGAGAGGTAGACTCGTTCATCGTAATTTTTCCAGTCACGAAGTCATGTGGAGGATTTGTTCACGTCTGTCAAACATCGTTAATTTACCCATTAATCAGCAACACCCTGTCTTAGAAACGGATTTTAATCATTTGCGGATAAGTGTGATTCATCCAAGCATTACCCGATTTTTAAGCGTTTCGATTCGAAAGACAACTTATAAACTACGCTTAAGTGAAGCGTATATTGGGGCTTCCTCATATATGAGCATATCGGCGTTAAAATTTCTGAAATATGCAGTTCGGTCTAAGTGCAATATTTTAGTGAGTGGACTGCCTGGAGCTGGGAAAACAGAACTTATAAAGTTTTTAGCGGGATATATTAGTCGTGATGAACGAATTATTACAATCGAGGATTCTTATGAATTGCATCTTAAGCAAATCTACCCAACGCTCGATACTGTTGAAATTAAGGTTGATGAACGATTTAGCTATTCGCATGCAATTAAAGCGTGTTTGCGACAAAGACCGAATTGGCTATTATTGAGTGAAGTTCGCGGTGCTGAGATTGTTGATTTATTGAGATGTATTTCAACGGGTGCAAGTGTAATGAGTACAGTGCATGCTCGAAGTGCAATGGAAATACCAGATCGGATTCAGCAAATGACACCTGTTACAGAATACATCAATGAACAGAAAATATTTGACGCGATTAATATTGGGATTCATATTGATTTAAAAATATGCGCGAATGGCATTCAACGATTTATTCGTGAAATTGTAGTTTTTACACGAGAAGGTCACTATCGTCTCTATTCTTTTAAAGGAAAACGGCTTCAGGCCAAAATACCAGAGTTGATTAAAGAAAAAGCAGAATTGTATGGTGTCAAATGGTGATACTTATAGGAATCTTACTAATTTATATCTACAAAAATCGTAGTGATTTTAGTCAAGCAATAAAACGCATCACAAAACCACATCTTTATACCGGCATGGATAAAATGTGCACATTGTATCTTATGGGAGCGATTTTATTATTGTTGATTATTTATCTAGGGACGATATTCAAACTAAAAGCCACTCTCATTCTACTCCTAAGTGGATTCGCATTATGCTGTGGTGTGTTTCAACTTCACATTCTTTGCTGTTATCAAAATCAAAAAATTGCCTTTGAGTCGCTGTATCTATTTTTAAGTTCGAATGCATCTTTTTTTCGAAACTGGGAGAAAGCCTTGCCATGCTTAGAACACCTTGCAAGCATCGAACCTGAATTTCACTGCTATACCGAAGTTATTCTAGAGGCGATAAATTCGGGAGAATCATTGATACAAGCTTATAAACGCGTCTCTCCACATTACTTAGTTGTGACCCTTGCGGTGATCATGGAGATGGCTGAAACATATGGAAATGCGGGTCTTGATCACGCACTTCTTAGTTATGAGGAAGATCTCGATCAATGGAAGGTATACACTGAGAAGTTAAATCAAGAACTTTTGGGAATGCGATTAAAAGTTTTGCTTCTTATAGTAATGAGTGTAGGGATTGCTTATCTTTCAATTGGAATGCTACGTGAGACCGTACCCATTAATCATTCTTTGTTTTACCAATACACAGTGACTGGATTTCTTATCGTAATTTTAATTGTATTGATGGAAGCCATGAAAGGGATGAAGGCATCATGGATTTGTGAGGAAGAATGTATTGATTAGAACGTGTGTGAGTTTCGTTTATATTTTCTTTATTCATGCCGTCAAAGATCCTTTATTTGATGCGCTGTTGCTTCGTAGATATCATCGATTTAAACGGATAACACAAGAAAATCCATCAACGTACATGAAACTTCATAAGAACCTCATGTTTATACTTGTTCCATTTATTTTAGTTGGTGGAAAAGTTCTTTTGAGTGGTATCATAATGCTTCTGCTTTTAGAGGGAATGATTTACTTGAACGTCTATCGTCAGTATAAAAAACAACTTGAGCTGTTACTCTATGAGTTTCCAATGTGGTTAAGAGAACTGCAGTGCCTTTTAGCGTACAATACGGTTTATCAAGCAATTAAGTTGAGTTATCCCATTGCCCCAAAATCATTGCGCGGCTCGATTAAAGAACTTGTAAGAGGTATTGAGGTACAGCCATCTTCGATTGGTCCATATCATAATTTCCTAAAAGACTATGATAGTTTAGAGGTGAGAAAGGTTATGAAGGTGCTTCATCGCGTCAGCGTTTCAGGAACCAATGATGCAACCATACGGCTCAATGCCATGATTGTCGAGTCGCATCATTGGTTAATGTTTTCTCGAAATCAAAAAAAAGAAGTAAGAATAACCCATGTGAGTGCGCTGGGATTAATTCCACTAATTTGTGTAGGCTTATTGTTTTTACTTTTAATGGGACTTGTGGTTGTCTCACTTATGGAAGGGGGGTGAGTTGTATAAAAGCATTTTTTGAGGAATATGGTTTAGTCCTTGTGGTAACAGTCATTGCTACGGGGATGATCGTCTTTTCGAATGAATTTAAAGACGTGCTCAAAACCACACTACTTAACCAGTGGCAAACAATGACAACACGTAATTAATGAAACAAGCCCTTGAAGGATACCTACAAATCTTAATACTGATGC
Source organism: Erysipelothrix sp. strain 2 (EsS2-7-Brazil) (assembly GCF_016617655.1). Classification (NCBI taxonomy): domain Bacteria; kingdom Bacillati; phylum Bacillota; class Erysipelotrichia; order Erysipelotrichales; family Erysipelotrichaceae; genus Erysipelothrix; species Erysipelothrix sp. strain 2 (EsS2-7-Brazil). Next base: position 51,858 of record NZ_SCFT01000002.1, on the reverse strand, counting down.
TTTCGATGTGTTTTTTTCTTTGTATTGTTGATTTGAATCGAAACCAAAATAACTTGGCGCTGTGTAAGGAACACGTGATTTCGAGAATGAACCATTTTCACAGTATAAAAATCAACACATCGGATTTAGAGATGTGCAAAGGCACCTCAATTCAAGTAGCACAAGAAGGTGAGCGATACCGGATCATACTGATGAAAAACATTTCTTTGTTCTTCATAGACTTACCGATGAAATTGGAAGATTTCGGGCTTACGTACATGATACAGACATGATTTTCTGTATCATGAATTATAGAATAATATGATGAAATGGTGTATGGTAATTATGAAAAGAGGTAAGGCTATGATCTTAACAATCGATGTTGGTAACTCAAATACTGTTCTAATTGGTTATGTTGATAACGAAAGCGTTTATAAAAAAAGAGTAATCACAGAAAAAAAAGATGTACTTAAATACTATACTTCAGTTTTTGAAACGATTGAAACGAAGGTTGATGCTGTAGTCCTTTCAAGTGTTGTACCAAGTATCACTCAAGCAATTATGGATGTTTTGGTAAAACAGTTTCAATGTGATATTCATTGTGTGTCAATCGAAAACACCAAAAACTTTAGGGTTAAATTAGATAAACCTCATGAGATAGGTGCGGATTTCATTGCGACGGCTGTTGGTGCTTATGCACAATATCAAGCGCCGATGATAATTGCAGATATTGGAAGTGCATCAAAATTAAGTGTGATTGACGCGGATGGTTCCTTTATGGGTGGTGCAATTATTCCAGGTTTACAAACATCACTGGATGCGTTAATACAATATATTCCCCACCTTCCGGAGGTGGCGTTGGACATCCCAGTCCATGTAATTGGAACCAATACAGAGCATTGTATTCAATCGGGGATTACATATGGATTAATAGCTCAAATAAGTGGACTTGCAATGATGATGGAGAAAGAATTGGGCATGGAATGCACCAAAATCATTACGGGCGGGTATGCTCAACTTATCCATAGCCAAATGAAAGAATTTATTTATAATCCTGATTTACTGAATGACGGATTGAGAATTCTGTATCAACGAAGGGATTTGAAATCAACAAGTATCATTAATGACAATGAATAGTGAACATGATATAGTTTGTTTCCGAACTTTCGATAAGTTTATGAATGGAGTAACGTATGGTATTTAAACTAATATTATTTATTTTAATCCTAGTCATAGTATTGATCGTTTATGGAATGATTGAGTACTATTGGCTTAAAACGAAACAGATTAATGTAAAAGACTTTAAAATTAAAAAAGAAATTCCCGAACAATTGCGTGGAAAGCGAATTATCTTCCTGTCTGATTTTCAATTCGATCATCGCGCCCGTAATTTTCTGGACCACGCAGCCCAAAACGTAGTCGATAAAACAAATCAGCTTGAACCAGACTTAGTCATTCTTGGTGGGGATTATATTCATCAAAAACATCGTAGAAACACACGAATTTTTGATTACTTAAAAGAAATTGAAGCACCTAAAATTGGAGTTCTTGGTAATCATGATTATCGTGATCTTGAAACATCGCTTGAAGGTTTGAAATACGCTGACGTTCAGGTGATTAAGAACGAAACAGTTCGATTTCATGGTATGAATATCATTGGTGTGGATGACTATAAACGCGGTAAAATAAAACTTCCTGAGTATGATAACAGTCTGAATCTTCTTGTTACACATAACCCTGATTATGCACCCAAACTCAGTAAGGGTGCTGATATTGACATCGCATTAGCGGGTCATCTCCATGGTGGACAACTAACATTCTTTGGTCTCTATGCTCCAGCTGCGAATCATAGTGAGTATGGACAGCGCTATCGCTACGGAATGGTCCATGATGATCATATGAGTATCTATATAACTTCAGGTGTTGGAGGAACGGTGGATGTCCTTCCGATGCGTCTCTTTGCTCGACCTGAAATTGTTGTCATCGATTTTTAAACAAGACCAATTGCATTCGCAGTTGGTTTTTTTTGTGGAGAATGGACAAAAATCACAAAACTACTTTACCTGTCGTAGTAGATGTGTTATATTTACTACGACAGATGAAGTAGAGGTGGTTTAATGTTAAGTAGTGATGTAATGCGTGGATACAACGATACGATTGTTCTTTATATCTTACGCACAAATGATTCCTATGGATATGAAATTGGTCAAAAAATCCAAGAGCTATCCAATCGAAAGTACATAATAAAAGAAACAACGCTCTATTCCACATTTGCGCGTCTCGAGAAAAATGGGTATATCAAATCTTACAGCGGTGGTGACGAAACCAAAGGACGCCAACGAACGTACTATCATATTACAGATTTAGGAAATCAATACTATCTAGAGAAGTGTGTTGAGTGGAATCTCGTAAAAGAAATTATTGATATTTTTACACAAAATCAGGAGGACACCTTATGAATCAAATATTAGATTATATCGAAGTGATGTTTAAATCACTGCCACAAACAGATGAAGTTGTAAAACTAAAAATGAACATAACCGACTCAATGGAATTAAAATTCAATCAGTATATTGAAGAAGGAAAAGGAGAGTCGGAAGCAATTGGTTTGGTAATTGGAGAGTTTGGCAGTATTGATGAACTGAAAGAGGCCTTAGATTTAAACATGGCTGATGATGAAGTGAATGTTTATCTGGAAGCTACACGAGTTGAAGCATATCTCAACTTTATTAAGCGATTCGCGATGATGATTTCATTAGGGGTTGCGGTCATTATGGTTGGTATAGGCGCAACAGCGTCTTTCAATAATTTAATAATTTTCTTTTTATCTCTGATTGTGGGCGTAACCCTCTTTGTATACTATGGCATGATCTATGCAACCTATGACGATATTACGAATAAAGGGATTGTGGACTCAGTTCAATATCAACGAATTGATCAAATCAAAAAAGACAATCAACCTACATTTATTCGTTCAATTGTTTTGGGTGTTGCCCTCTGTATCATCGCAGTGTTTTCAGTTGTGTATTTGGAAGAATATTTGTTTGTTAGCGAGTACGCCCCTTTAGTGTTTATGAGTATTACCGCAGTTGCGGTCGTATTATTTATTAATGCGGGTGTTAATAAAACTCATATTGATGCACTGACAACACGTTATGAGTGGGCTAAAAGTAAGGCGCAGTCTTCAAGTTTAAAAGAAACATTAGAACGGGAAGAGCGACTTGAAAACATAACGGGAATTCTAATGGGGTTAGCGTCAATGGTTTACCTTATTCTTGGCTTCACCATGAACTTATGGCATCCCGGTTGGATTATCTTTCCAATAATTGCCTTAGTTGGAGAATTAATTAAAAGCATAAAAAAAGAATAAACAAAAGTTTATTCTTTTTTACTAAGATATTGATCCCAAGCGTGTGAACCTCGTAAAACAAGAGCCTTAGTCTCTTCGAAATCTCCGGTATAATAAGGATCTGGAACCTCATGTCCTTTTAAGTCATCAACTTGATCCAAAAACAAATGAATCTTGTGTTCAGTACCTTTGGGTGCGATTTTTAAAAGATTTTGGATATTGCTTTTGTCCATTCCGATGATATAGTCATAATGATAGAAATCTTCAATTGTGATTTGTGAAGAGGTCATACCCTTACAGGAAATTCCCATCGCTTCTAAAATCGATGCAGTTCCGGGGTGGACCGGATTTCCATGCTCCCAAGAACTCGTTGCTGCTGATTTCACGACATACTTATCACCATATAAATCTTTAAAAATTCCTTCTGCCATCGGAGAACGGCAAATATTACCTAGACATACAAATAAAATATGTTTCATAATTCACCTCTACTATATTATAGCAGTTATAATTTTCAATGTTAGTGGACTCAACGCTACGGTAACAAGTCCTGTAAGAATGAGAGATAAAGTCGCCATTGTTCCTTGTAACTCACCCATCTCAATTGCTTTAGAAGTTCCTACTGCATGTGCGGCAGTTCCTAAAGCAAGACCTTGCGCTAAGGGATTATCGATGTGAAAGACCTTATTAAGAATTGGAGCAAGTGCGGCACCAAGGATTCCAGTCACAATCACAATGCATATTGTAAGCGTCTTAAGACCACCTAAACTCAGCGCAACATCTGCGGCGATTGCGGTCGTTACAGATTTTGGAATAACAGTTGCAATCATTTGAGAATCAAGATTTAAAACTAGAGATAAAATCAGAATACACACTGCGTGTACAATGACACCGGTTAGCGTACTTATCAAGACTAATTTTTTATATTTTTTGAGGAGATCAAGATTATTATAAAGGGGAATTGCGAGGGCTACAGTTGCGGGCCCAATTAACGCTGTTAAAAATTTTCCACCTTGGTTATAATTTTCGTAGTCAATACCAAATACCGTGAGCATTACAATAATTGCTAGGGAAGTGATAAGAAGTGGATTTAATAGCGGGGATTTAAACTTTTTTTGGAGTTTTTGAGAACCTAAATAAACACCGAAAGTGAGTACAAGACCAAATAAAGGATTGTTAAAGAGTGAATTCATCATTAATGCACTCCCTTCTTATTTAAAAACTCTGCGACGAGACCTGTAACGATATAGGTAATCAAGGTCGAACAAATTAAGATGATCGTAATATTTATCCATGATTTTTGAATAATATCAAAGTAAGGCATAATTCCAACCGTTGCAGGTACAAAGAGAAATGCCATATTATTTTTAAGCCACGAACCAGATTCCTCAACGTGCTTGACTTTAATAAGTTTAAATTGAAGTGCACCGAATAAAAGAAAAAGCCCAACGATACTTCCTGGAACTGGAAGATGAAGGAGGGTTGTAAGTGTTTCGCCAGCATAAGAAAATGCAAGGATTAAAAATAATTGACTAAGTATGTTCATAAGAAATCTCCTTAATAAAACTGCATACATTTTATCACTTTTCCGAAGTATTGTGTAAAAAAACATGATGTTATCGCTTTCTGTAGAAATTATTTGTATGGAGAAAGATGTGAGCACAAAAAAAACATCGAAAACGATGCTTATATTTTTAAATTAAATGGTGTCTCGTGTAGGACTCGAACCTACGACCCACTGATTAAAAGTCAGTTGCTCTACCACCTGAGCTAACGAGACATTATGGTGCCGACTAGAGGACTTGAACCCCCAACCTACTGATTACAAATCAGTTGCTCTACCAATTGAGCTAAGTCGGCAGTTTGAGCAAAAAAAAATGGTGGAGGTTAACGGGCTCGAACCGCTGACCCTCTGCTTGTAAGGCAGATGCTCTCCCAACTGAGCTAAACCTCCGAATTACTTCCTTAATGCTTTACTATATTAACAAACAAACTGAACAATGTAAAGCAAAAAAAGTGAAAAAATGAAATATTATGGTTAAATATTCAAAACGTGATTTATTCTCCACATATTGAGGATTAAAATAACCTTAACCTACAAATACTCACATAAGAACAGAACTAGAATGGTATAATAAAATCATGTAAGGAGATAATCATGAAGGACTATATTATTACACTAGATCAAGGAACAACAAGTTCGCGTGCCATCATTTTCGATAAAGAATACAATATTATTGCGAAAGCACAGACAGAGACCACACAGATCTATCCCAAACAAGGGTGGGTCGAACAAGACCCCATGGAAATTTGGGCGACACAAAGTGGTGTTTTAAATGAAGTTTTAGCACGTGCGGGTATTGGACCCGAGCATATTGAAACGATTGGAATTACAAATCAACGTGAAACAACGGTTGTGTGGAATAAAAATACGGGGCGCCCCATCTATAATGCGATAGTATGGCAATGTCGTCGTACCGCTCCAATTTGTGAAGACCTCAAAGATCTCGGATTATCAGATTATATTAAAAAACATACGGGTCTAATTGTTGATGCCTATTTTTCAGGAACTAAAGTGAAATGGATTCTTGATCATGTTGAAGGGGCGCGGGAACAAGCAGATCGAGGAGAATTGTTATTTGGAACTGTTGATTCATGGCTGCTTTATAATCTCACGGGAGGCAAAATTCATGCTACAGATTATACAAATGCCTCAAGAACAATGCTCTATAATATAAGGGATTTAGAGTGGGATGACACCATCTTAAGTGCATTGGATATTCCAAGGTCCATGCTGCCCCACGTGTTTGACAGCAGTCATTTATATGGCTATACAAACATTCAAGGGTATCAAATTCCAATTTCCAGTGTTGTAGGGGACCAACAAGCGGCTTTATTTGGACAGACGTGTTTCAATTCGGGAGATGTGAAAAATACATATGGAACGGGTTGCTTCTTACTTATGAACACAAAAGAACGATTTGTAGAGAGTGAGAATGGCTTGCTTACAACCATTGCGATTGGGCTAAATGGGAAGATAGAATATGCCTTAGAAGGGTCGGTGTTTATTGCGGGCGCTGTGATTCAATGGTTGCGTGACGAATTGGGGATTATTGATGATGCCTCTGATGTGGAATACTTCGCCCAAAAAGTCCGTGATTGCGGGGGTGTTTACTTTGTTCCTGCACTCACTGGTTTGGGTGCACCTTATTGGGATATGGATGCAACAGGGACCATATTTGGATTGACCCGAGGTACAAACAAAAATCACATCATTCGAGCGGCGTTAGAATCAATTGCTTTTCAAAGCTATGATATTATGAAGGCGATGGAAGAAGACTCAAACATTAACATCACATCCCTTAAAGTTGACGGCGGTGCATCAAACAATAATTTCTTGATGCAATTTCAAGCTGACCTTTTAAATGTGAATGTACAACGATCCTTTACGTCGGAGTCTACATCCCTTGGTGCTTGTTTCTTAGCGGGCTTACAGACAGGTTTTTTTAAAGATAAAGCGGCATTTATTGATGTGCGCACAAAAAATACTTCGTGGGACTCAAGAATTGATGATGAGAAACGACAACTTAAATTATCAGAGTGGCATCGTGCTATCGGAAAAACATTAACAAAAAAACACACGCAATAAATGCGTGTGTTTTTATTTGTTCTTAAAAATCACCCAGGAAATATTTTAAAGGGAAATCTTAAAACTAAAATAATGGTCTTGTTCTCTAAAACCATTCGCTGTAGCGGCAGCAAGGGCGATAGCGTTTTCGGTATCTACGAAGAAGAGTATTTCTTCGATTCCTTGATCTGCGCAATACCTTACAGAACGGTTCAAGAATTCATATGCGGACTCCATGCTTGAATAAAACGAAAATACCTCTGCATAGATATGGTTGTATTTTTTTAATGTGATGGAACCTACCACGGATTGATTACTCATTTCTAGAAAAACAAACCATGGTTTCTTATTTCTAAATATTTTATCTGCAGACCAAAAAATATCGGGGTTTACCTGGTCGTGATGGTGCTTAAATCGCTGTTCGTTCGATTCAAGTAAAGGTTCCATATGCAAAGTAGCGTGCTTCAATTTTGGAATGCGTTCGACATCTAAGGTCATTACAGTACAATCATCGATTAGATTCGCATCGAAATCATCGTAAGCCTCTAAAGCGGTTTGATTTGAGATTGGAAAACCGCAAAGTAATTGATAGCTTGGGAACGCAGCTTTTAAATAATCAATAAATGCCCTTAACACTGCTTGGTAATCATTCGAAGCATAGATACCTGCTACGGTTTGCATAATGCAATCGTCTTCTGCAATTGCGAATGCACCAAATCCAACAATTTCCTGATGATCGTTGAATTTAGCAAGGCAAAGCGATTTCTTAATGATTTTTGAGAGTTCTGATTTTGTCTTATATTTTGGAAATGATTGAGTTAAAGGATTTGATTGATGAGACCATGCATAGTCTATTGCGTCGTCCAAATCCATTGCATCACATATACGTATCATATAAATCTCCTTTCGACTATTATAACTTGGATATGAAGTAAGTTAAAGGTAAAAAAAGCAGAACATGAATTCTGCTTTTGCTTTCGATCACATATCTTGAGCACTTTTATCATAACGAGTGAAAAATATGAAGTCAATCAGTTCTGGAATCTGAGCAATACTATGAGGATATTGGATCAGAATATATATAAAACGAATAAAAAACAGCAAAAAAAAACCGTACATACGGTTGTTATAAATATAATTGGAGCGGGTGAGGAGAATCGAACTCCCGTAGCCAGCTTGGAAGGCTGGAGTTTTACCATTAAACTACACCCGCAAGGATTGCTTGCTTAGTTATTCTAACAAATATCATCAAAATTGTAAATATGAGATGAATAAAAAATATGTTTTTTATTAAAAAAATTTAGAAATCTGATGAGACAAATAAAAAAATCGTCATAAACGATTTAGGTTTTATATAATTGGAGCGGGTGAGGAGAATCGAACTCCCGTAGCCAGCTTGGAAGGCTGGAGTTTTACCATTAAACTACACCCGCATTTTGAATGGTGTCTCGTGTAGGACTCGAACCTACGACCCACTGATTAAAAGTCAGTTGCTCTACCACCTGAGCTAACGAGACAAAAGAATGGTGGGGAGAGACGGATTCGAACCGCCGAACCCTAAGGAGATGATTTACAGTCACCCGCGTTTAGCCACTTCGCTATCTCCCCATTCTTATTCAAAATGGTGCCGACTAGAGGACTTGAACCCCCAACCTACTGATTACAAATCAGTTGCTCTACCAATTGAGCTAAGTCGGCAAATATGGTGGAGGTTAACGGGCTCGAACCGCTGACCCTCTGCTTGTAAGGCAGATGCTCTCCCAACTGAGCTAAACCTCCAGGTCTGTTGCGTTTGTTTGTATTCCTTAACGCCTTAATAATATACCATACGCTTCTTGATATAGTCAACACTAAAAGTCGATTTATTTCAAATATTTGAATAAAGTTTTTATTAAATGTGAAAAGGTTCTTTAAAAGGTACAATAAGCCCTTTTTAAAGCATTATTATGCATATTTATAGTGTATTTCTTATCTTAATCTGAGTCCACAAAAATAAAAGAACACTCCGAAGAGTGTCCGATATTATTTAATTAATGTTTGAGCTGCAGTAATAATTGCAAGTTTATAAACATCTTCTTCAACACATCCACGTGATAAGTCAGATACTGGTTTGTTTAGACCTTGAAGAATTGGTCCAATTGCTTCATATCCACCAAGACGTTGTGCAATCTTATATCCAATATTTCCGGATTGAAGATCTGGGAAGATAAATACACGGGCATTACCTGCTACACTTGATTCAGGAGCTTTTAATTGAGCAACTGTAGGCACAAATGATGCATCAAATTGCAATTCTCCATCAATTTGATATTCAGGCGCAAGCTCTTGAGCGATACGTGTTGCTTCCACAACTTTATCAACTTCTTCACTCTTTGCAGAACCTTTAGTTGAGAAACTTAAGAGTGATACAATTGGGTCGATATCAAAGAGTTCAGCTGTTTTTGCACTTTCAACAGCAATTTCTGCTAATTCTTGTGAACTAGGGTTGATGTTGATGGCACAGTCTGAGAATAAGTATGATTCATGACGTTTGAAAATAATAAATGCACCACTTGTACGACTCACACCAGGTTTTGTCTTAATAATTTGTAATGCTGGACGCACTGTATCACCTGTTGAGTGAATTGCACCACTCACCATAGCATCAGCATCTCCCATATACGTTAACATTGTTCCAAAGTAGTTTACATTTTTAATCCATTCGTAAGCATCTTCTTTAGCTAATTTACCTTTACGACGTTCCACAAGGGCATCAACCATTGCTTCTTTTTTGTCTTCAGGGTAAGTTTCTGGATCGATAATCTCTACTTTATCCATCAAGAAACCTAAATCTTGTGCTGACGATAAAATTACTTCTTTATTACCTAAGATGATTGGATGACAAAGTCCATCAGCTGCTAAACGTACTGCAGCACCGATAATTCGTGCATCAACACCTTCTGGAAAAACAACTTTAATGTCTTTTCCGGAAATCTTTTCTTTTAAACCTTCAAATAAATCCATTTGTAAGTTTACCTCCTATATACATTTACTTATTATACACCAAATGTTCACGAGTAAAAGAAAATGGCTTAAAAAGAAACCAAAAAGAACAATTTATAGAACAAGAAGATATGCTAAAAGCAGATCATCCAAATGACGTAATGATAATCCGGTCAATTCATGAAATTTATCAATACGGTAGTTAAGCGTATTTCTGTGTATAAATAGTGCTTGCGCTGAAGAGGTTACATTACCTTCGTGTTCCCACATGCAAATAATTGTTTCAACCATATCATCTTGTGACAAAATGAGTTGTCGCATGGAGGAACCAATTGAGCTGGAACGTATATGTGGCGTTACATATGCTTGAAGGTAAGTATTTGAAAAGTTATTAATACGTGCCGGGTAGCCTGACTTATGAAATAACAACGTTTCTTCTTTAAATAAAGCAATCAAGTCATCATTCATCATTCGATCGGAACCTATATATAAGGATGTGTTTGTAGAGAAATCATCATCCAAGGCAGCGATAAACCCTTTAAGCGATTCTAAGTCATAAAGTCGTGAATCTAAAACCACAAGACCTGAATGATTATTAATATAGAAAGCATCTAATGGGTTTTCAAAGAAGTGCTTAAACGTTTTCAACCACAAGTCATGATTTTGATTGAGATACTTCACATGAAAATGGATAAAATGATAAGACTTGGTAGATGCAAGCGTCAAGGCCTCACCGTTGATAAGATGCTGATACCACATTGATTTTTGATCTTTTTCTTTAAACATTAAGGATAATAAGTCTTTCTCTGTTTTGTTGAGAACAGAAACATTAATCATCAAATATTGATATCCGTCATAAAGCACAAACTCTGATTCGGAAGCATTATTAATTTGGCTTACCCGAGCACTGGGATAGAGTTTTTGTAGGTCGTTAAATGTCATATGGTCTCCTTGCACAATTTCTTTGTTCAACAATACTATATCATATTTGTAACCGCTTTATTATAATGTATTTAAGAAAGTAAAAGGGGATAATTATATGGCAAATATTAGCTTAAAGAGTATTTATAAACGATATGACAAAAATGATCACGATACCGTTGTTGATTTTAATCTCGAAATTCAAGATCAAGAATTTATTGTGTTTGTTGGGCCATCTGGATGTGGTAAATCAACGACATTAAGAATGATTGCAGGTTTAGAAGATATTACTTCTGGTGAATTATGGATTGGAGATCGTCTGGTAAATGATGTCGAACCTAAAGATCGTGATATTGCGATGGTTTTCCAAAACTACGCTTTATATCCGCATATGACAGTGTATGACAATATGGCTTTTGGTCTTAAGATTCGTAAGACACCAAAAGATGAAATCGATAAGGCGGTTAAAAATGCAGCTGAGATTTTAGGCTTGGATACTTATTTAGATCGTAAACCAGCAGCGCTATCAGGTGGTGAACGCCAACGTGTTGCACTTGGACGTGCGATTGTTCGTGATGCAGAAGTATTCTTAATGGATGAGCCATTAAGTAACCTTGATGCGAAATTACGTGTAGCAATGCGTGCGGAAATTACGAAATTACACCAACGTCTTAAAACAACAACAATCTATGTTACTCATGACCAAACCGAAGCGATGACAATGGCAGACCGAATTGTTATTATGAAAAAGGGAATTGTACAACAAATCGGAACGCCAAAAGAAGTTTACAATTCACCAAATAATGTATTCGTAGCTGGATTCATCGGATCACCGGCCATGAACTTCTTTAAAGGACGCGTTGAAAATGGACACTTCATCGCAAGTGAAAATCTAAATGTACCAATTCCAGAAGGAAAATACAAAGTCCTTCAAGATAATGGTTATGAAGGAAAAGATGTTATTTTTGGAATCCGCCCAGAAGATATTCATGATGAACCACTGGTTCTTGACTCACAACCGGAATCAATTGTTAAGGCATTGATTTCTGTATCAGAGTTATTAGGAGCTGAAACAATGGTTCATGCTTCAATCGACGGACAAGACTTTATTTCTCGTCTTGGGGTTAATGAAGCGTATAGCTCAGGTCAAGAAGTTGAACTCTCAATGAACTTAAGTAAAGGTCACTTCTTCGACATTGATTCAGAAAATATTATTAAGTAGGTTTTATTCAAGGAGACTCAGTCTCCTTTTTCCCTTATATATATATATATATAAGGAGAAACTATGAAAGAATATAAGAATATGATTTATATAGCATTAGGTTTGATTCTTTCCGCAATTACTTATGGATTAAGTTTTGTTCTACCGTTTCAATTTTATTCCATGTTAGAGTTCTTAGCGTCTTTAGTTTTATTGGGGATAGTCTTGGTTGGACTTGGAAATGTGATTCTAGGTCGTAAAGAGAAAAAACATCCTAAAAGTAATCATAAGAAACAACGTTCGGAGCTGATAAGCGTTTCTACAGATATGTTTTTTATTGTCTTACCGATGTTGATACTTATTGTATATCACTATGTGGTGCGATGATTATGCTGTTATTTGGCTTGTTAATCGTGAACGAAAATCACATTTAGAAGGTAATGTTTAAAAGTTTAAGAATTATATAAAAAAATGTGTTTTACCCCTTGCATTGCCTACGTGTTATGCTATAATAAACAAGCAAACACGGAAAGATATTGGGCCATAGCCAAGCGGTAAGGCATCACACTTTGACTGTGACATTCCCTGGTTCGATCCCAGGTGGCCCAGCCAATATGATAATCAAACAAACAATTTCATTGTTTGTTTTTTTTGTCTCATGGGTGAAGGATATTGTATTAGTTAGTAAATACAGCTTCTTCTCAAGCGCATTGTATGGATTCAAGGTCTTCATAATAGCCTTTATTAAAAATTTTACTTACGATGCCTCCTTGCAGGAAGGGTTGTAAGGATCAATCGCGTGTCATTAAAATCAAGAAGATTGAAGGGTAAGGCCAAAGATTTCATTAAAAAAAGATGAAAGTATTAAAACTAAAATGTTAAGTTTATGAATTAATTGAGAATTACGAAGAATGCGGTCAAACATTAAATGCGTTTGTATGAACACGTTTTCAAATCATAATTAGATTCGATTCGGTAAAGCGTAATCTAGGAATGCGACGCATTTGTAATAATATTTTATGAAAAAAAGCCAAAAAATGTCCGTTTATTACAAATTCTGACAGGATTGTGTCATATTAATCTTAATTTTCTTAACAGATGTTAAATTGAGAATACATCTAATAAAGGAGAATTAAGATGAAAAATTTAAGAAAACATATTTTAAGTTTTGTCTTAGTAACGATGTTAATGGTAAACGTCGTGAATATCAGCAGTGGTGTGAAAGCAGACTACAGTCCAGCGGATCTTTTGGGAAATCATAGTTCAAATATTTTATCACCATCATACCAGGTAGGATTTATCCCTGAGGTTACCAATCCATCAGCCTTATCCTATCCAATCGAATACGAACTCTATTTTGAATACAATACGGGTGTTCTTGAATTGATTGATACGGTAATTTGCGAAGATGAAGCTGATGTTATGGAGAAAGTTTATTTTAAATTAGTCGATAATGTTAATCTTGGCGTGGTCAAATCACATATCTTAATGGTTAACAAACAAGCAGGTGTTATAGCGAAGAGTACATTTGACACGGCAAATAGCTTCGTTGCAACATTTTCCGCAGAGGGCGGAACATTTCAAGACGGTACAGACACTTACACGATTACAACTTATTTGGATCAACTTTTAACATATGACCAAGGTTACCAAGAACCAGTTCGGCCAGGATTTACGTTTGAAGGATGGGAACTGGATAACGCGGGAAGTGGTTATATATGGGGTTTGGATAATCAATTAGTGGATTGGCATGAGAACCTATTTGCTATTTGGTCTGAGGATCCTGTGATTGTGGACTATTCCGTATCATATGATGGAAATGGGGCTTTAAGTGGTGATGTTCCAAATGGAACACGCGTTGAGGAGAACACGGTATATACCGTGCTCGATACGCTTCCAAATCTAGCAAATCCAGGCTATACATTTGATGGATGGAATACTGCACAAGATGGAACGGGTCAAGCGGTTCAACCCAATGCGCTATTTACTGTAACTGAAGATACAGTATTCTATGCACAATGGAAAAAAGCGATCGTTCCAGTCGTTGATTATTCAATTACATATAATGCGAATGGCGCTTTAAGTGGCGATGTTCCAAATGGAACACGCGTTGAGGAGAACACAGTATATACCGTGCTCGATACGCTTCCAAATCTAGCAAACCCAGGCTATACATTTGATGGATGGAATACTGCACAAGATGGAACGGGTCAAGCGGTTCAACCCAATGCGCTATTTACTGTAACTGAAGATACAGTATTCTATGCACAATGGAAAAAAGCAATCGTTCCAGTCGTTGATTATTCAATTACATACAATGCGAACGGTGCGACACAAGGGTCAGTTCCAAATGGATCAACGGTTACGGAGAACACGGTCTATGAAATCCTTGGAAACACAAATAATCTGACTCTTAAAAACCATAAATTTATGGGGTGGAATGATAAAGCAGATGGTACGGGAAACCATTTTGATGCGAAAGATAAATTGACAGTTACTTCGGATAAAGTACTCTATGCTCAATGGGAATTAGAACAAAAACCAATACCTACTGATCCAGAAATAACAAAACCAGAAGTAACGAAGCCTAATTTGAACATCGATGAAATACAGAATGACCATCAAGTGGCTGTTGGAAATGTACAAAGTGATGCAGTACTTCCAAGTACGGGTGTGAATGAGAACCTTCTTGTTCCAATTGTAGGATCAGGAATAATCATTATTGGTATTACGCTTGTTATTCTAAAGAAAAAAGAATCATAATGCAGTGTTAAGGATGAGGAAACCTCATCCTTTTTTTTATTTATTATTAATAAATAAATCATAGAAATTGTTGCTTGATTCATAAACTATATTTTCTTTATAACATAGATTTATCGATTAATGACATTTGAATAAATTTTTATTTGATAGAAAATATAATGATTGCATGGAGGTAAGGGTATGAAAAAACAAAGTACTTATGCTAAGAAATCATTGGTAATTATGTTATGTCTAATGCTCGGCGTGGGAACCGCTCAAGTTGCATTCGCAAATGAAGACCCGGAATTTATTTCGGAAGATTCCGTTGTCACAACAGAAGCAATAGATCAAGAACAAGAAGAATCTACAGAAGTTGTGGATGAGAATGAAACAGAGTCAACAGATGAGGAAGCAACAGAATCTGCAGAAGTTGACGATAAAGAAATAGACGAAACAGTTGAAGAAGAAGCGACTTTAACGGAAACTGTTGAACCATCTACTGATGCAGTTGAAGAAGAAACGACTTTAACGGAAACTGTTGAACCATCTACTGATGCAGTTGAAGAAGAAACAACAGATGAAACTGTAAAAGAAGAAGTTAAAGAAGAAACTAAGAAGGTTAAAGCAGTCAAATATAATCTTGGCGCAATTAAAAACAAAACAGAGCTTGAAGCAGCATTTGCAGGCGCTCTTGAAGGTGACGTCATCACTTTAGCATCTGATTTTGTAGCAGAAGATGTTTCAATAACAGTTCCAAATGCAAACATTACATTTGATGCGAATCATGTTATCTGGACAAATTCAACCCTTGAAGTTACGGTTGCTCACAACGTAACACTTAATATTAAGAATCTTGTTATGGATGGGGTAGGACATACATCAAATCTACTTCGTATTTCAAATCCAACAGGTGTTATTAATTTAAGTAACAGTAAATTTATCAATAACGGTGCAACACCAATTACTGCAAATATTCAGTCAGGAGCTGAGTTCACGATTGATACAACTCTTATTAACAATAATAAGGGTGTGACAGGTGGATCTGCTGTACAACTTTCTGAAAACAGCCGAGGTACCTTTAACGTTACAAATAGTACAATTTCAAATAATACGGGTACTAGTGGCGGATATACCTCAGGAGCCATCGGTGGTAAAAACATCTACAGTGATATTAATATTGCAAATACAATTTTAAGTAATAATCACAACGATTCCATTAATACCGGCGTATTTGGTGGTGGTGGTGGTGCAATCGCATTACACTACTATCGTGGAAATATGACGATTAAACAAAGTTATTTCAAAGGAAATAAAGCAGGTGGTGATGGCCATTCTGAAACTTATGATGGAGGCGCAATTTATATCTTTGATGGTCGTGATGGCGCAACCGTCGATATTGATCAAACAACCTTTGCATACAATGAAGCAAAAGATGATGGTGGTGCAATCTTATTCCAAGGTTCAGGTACTCCCGCAGGATTAACTACAAACATCCACAACAGTACATTCTATGGCAATAAAGCCGGCGGTACTGATGGAGCGAATCTACCCGGTGGAGCAATTATGTACTTTAAAAATGGTGGATCTTCGAAAATGTCGAACACTATTTCGGGCTCTACATTTATGGATAATGTCGCAGGGAATGCAGATGTTGATACTGAGTTTAAAGGTGGAGCGATCTCTTTAAGTGGTGCGGGAATGCTCGCTACTGCTACGATTAATTATAAGGGATCACTATTCTTCGGCAATCAAGTTTACAATAATGGCGTGATTGACCCAACGGCTAAATTTAAAGACATTTCGAATAGTTCATCTTCGGTAATGAGAAATGGTAATATTATTAATATCGATCAAAGCACACCAGAAGTAGCAACTCAAGCTAAAAAAGAAATTTTTGGATTTAAAAATGTTGGCTTAAGTCGTGATCAATCGGAGTTAGTGGCAGGGATTGAAGGGGAAGTCATTCCTACAATCGCAATTAAACCTGAAGGACCAGCAGATGATGGCTTCATCGGTGGAAATACTGATGGATACGATCAACGTGGGAAGAAACGTTTAGGTGATATTGGTGCTGTAGAAATCCTTTGGATTAACTATGATGCTAATGGCGGGAATTTTGACTTAGAGGAAATGAATGACTACGAAGGTGAAACTTACTATGAAAAAGATGCGTCTTCAAAAGTTGTTTCCTATTATGATATAACTTCAGCTGAGTCTATTAAAGAAGAACAGACAGAAGATAGCATTCATCCAGAACGTACAGGATACAAGTTTATGGGTTGGTCAAAAGATAAGGATGCAACAACACCAGATGCAGACTTTAACACACGTAAACCTGTGAAAGTTGCTGATGACAGTCTACGTCTATACGCTGTATGGCGTGTAGGGGATGCGTTCACGGTTACCTATCATGGTAATGGAAATACAGCGGGTGTTGAACCAACAGATTCAAATACCTATGATACAAATGAAAATGCAGTTGTTCTAGGTGAATCGACTTTAGTTAAAGATGGTTGGAGTTTTATTGGCTGGAATACTCTTGCTGATGGAACAGGAACGGACTATGCGAAAGATGCCAACATTACGATGACACAAAATGTAGATCTTTATGCACAATGGGAAGAAGATGTTACACCTCCAGTTACAGAAAAATTCACAGTTACTTATAAAGGTAATGAGAATACAGCTGGAACAGCACCTGTTGATACTAAAGAATATGAAAAAGGTGAATCAGCAACCATTCTTGGTGCTGGAGACCTCTCAAAAGACGGATATGAATTTATAGGTTGGAACACCCAAGCTGATGGAAAAGGTGACACAGTAAGTGGCTCAGTGACTGTTAATGCGGATGTTACACTCTATGCACAGTGGAAAAAAGTAATTGTTGTTGTAGATACATATACGGTTGAGTATGATGGAAATGGAAACACTTCCGGAAATGCACCGATTGATTCACATCCTTACGAAAAGGGTGAAAACATTATCGTAATGAGTTCAAATAATTTAGTTAAAGAAGGTTATAACTTTATTGGCTGGAATACTCAAGCGGATGGAAAAGGTGATAGTTATGCACCTGGCGACTCAATTGATGTAGTAGGAAATGTTAAACTCTACGCACAATGGATTAAAGCAGCAAAACCTGTTGACCCTACAAAACCAGTAGATCCAACAAAACCAGTAGATCCAACAAAACCTGGCGAAAACAATCAGACGGATTTACCTCAAACTGGGGTATCTGATAGTAGTGTTGCAGTGATTGCAAGTATTACTTTAATCGGATTAGGCTTGGTACTTGTTAAAAAACGTAAACAAGAAGAAGCATAGTTAGGACGGATATTTAAAAAGCTTAGCATTGAGAGATGCTAAGCTTTTTTTGAGAGTGGGATCATTTTATGTCATTTGGGTATGAAATAGGTCGATTTAGAACCGCATCACCTTTATTACAAATTCCCATGATAAAATATTTTTAAAGTGAGAAGGAGAAATGTTATGAAATTAGAATTTAATCAGATTAACAAGTATTTTGACGA
This sequence comes from Erysipelothrix sp. strain 2 (EsS2-7-Brazil), assembly GCF_016617655.1. Taxonomy (NCBI): domain Bacteria; kingdom Bacillati; phylum Bacillota; class Erysipelotrichia; order Erysipelotrichales; family Erysipelotrichaceae; genus Erysipelothrix; species Erysipelothrix sp. strain 2 (EsS2-7-Brazil). The sequence continues at coordinate 33,526 of NZ_SCFT01000002.1, read as the reverse complement.
ACATCATGTGCTCAAAGATATTTCATTTGAAGTGAACAGTGGTCAAATCTTTGGCTATCTTGGTCGTAATGGAGCGGGAAAAACAACGTCAATTCGAATCTTAATGGATGTTTTTAAACCCAATTCGGGGAATATTACCATAGATGGGAAACCATTTAGTCCCGAAGATTATCGCATTGGTTACCTTCCCGAAGAACGTGGTATGTATTCTAAAACACGTGTTATTGATCAACTTGTCTATTTTGCAATGCTTCGCGGTGCTACCCGCGAAGAAGCGATGGATTCTGTAAACTATTGGGCTAAACAATTTAAGATAGAAGAATATCTCGACCGTAAATTGGAAACCTTGTCGAAAGGAAACCAGCAAAAAGTACAAATTACGCAAGCTTTTTTAAATAATCCAGATATCTTAATCCTTGATGAACCATTTAGTGGTTTAGACCCTGTGAATTCTCAAGTATTTCAAGATGCCTTAACGAATTATATTGCGGATGATAAGATTATTATTTTTTCAAGTCACCAAATGAGTTATGTCGAAACATTTTGTGATGACATTGCCATTATTAATCAAGGATCAATTGTTTTAAATGGATCCCTTAATACAATTAAAAAAGAGCTTGGAAAGGATAAAATTCGTATTCAAGCCCATAATTATGATTCGAATCAACTCATGGCATTGTTGAGCAGTGATCAAGTGCATGTTGAGGCGGATGAGAAATCGGTGATTGTTTCTTTATCAAAAGAATTGTCAAAGAAGGCATGGATGGCATCCGTGATTGAATCCGATATTGATTTAAAACTCTTGTCAGATTATGAACCAAGTCTTCAAGATATTTTTGTAGCAAAGGTAGGAGATCATCATGAATAAACTGAGTACTGTATTTAAATTTGAATTTTTAGAAATGTTACGAAAACGCAGTGTAAAAGTAACAACGTTAATTTTATGCATGGCGGTTTTGTTCATCACATCAATTCCGACAATCCAAACATTCTTTAAGGAAGATCCATCAAGTGAACCTCAAACAGGTGAAGTGGTAACTGAAATCCGAAATGAGTGGGGATTTATCTTCGAGGATGAATCGATTGATAAAGCAATGTTTGCTTCAATGCTTGGTCTCGACCATCTTAAACAATTTGATTCCGAGGCGACAATGAAAACATCATTGCTCAATAAAGAAATAAAAAAAGGATTTATTTTACACAGCAGTACAGCCTATAAAGTACTGACAATTGACAAGGATATGTTTGGTTTTGAAGATGGTATAATTGAAGATACATTAAAAACAATGGCCATTGATGAAAATTTTAAGGCAAATAATATTGATGTAAACGAAGCGCGTAATGCGATGAATGTTTCAATTACATCAGAGGTCGAAACAATCGGGAAGGATTCCTCACAAGGATTCTTTATAGCTTACGTTATTATGTTTGCAATGTATATGTTGATTCTTTTCTTTGGTCAATCCGTAGCAACGTCCGTTGCACGTGAGAAAGACAGTCGAACCATGGAATTGCTTATTACCAGTACGGATCCTAAAGTTCTTATTCTTGGAAAAGTATTTGCAATGGGAGCTGTTGGATTGTTGCAAGTTGGTACAATCTTATTGTCCGTATTTATAGGTTTTATGGTAAATAAGGTGAATTATGATCCAGATATTTTAATGATGGTACAAGGATCGCTTACGTTCTATACAGCAATTGTGTATTTAGTATTCTCAATTGCAGGTTATATTTTATACCTTTATATTTTTGCGGCATTGGGTTCATTGATTTCTAAAGTAGAAGATGTAAGTTCTGCGACTACACCAATTACTGTTTTATTTGTTATCGCATTCTTTATTGCCTCAAGTAGTTTAAGTGCGCCGGATAGCCAACTAACGATTATTAGTTCCTATGTACCGTTTGTCTCGTTATTTACAATGCCAATTCGTTTTATGCTTACATCGGTAAATTGGATTGAAATTGTGGTTTCAATGGCAATTATGATTTTATCAACCTTAGTGATTGCGAAGATTTCGGTCTACATCTATCGTTTTGGTTCGTTAAATTATGGAAATAAATTAAAAATTAAAGACATACTGAAAGCAAAAAAATAACTCTTAAAGAGTTATTTTTTTTGATATCGATCATTGAGTTTTTATTTAAAATACGATTGGAGCTACAATATTCTGTAGGACTGCAACAATACTCCAACCTGCTACACGACTGGTGCGGCTATAGATTTTCAAGTCTGTTTTTATTTCTTCGCCTTCAAGCATTATGCGATGTTCGTCACCCACATAACCCGGTACGGCATTAATGTTTAACGTTGTATTTTCGGGACCGGCACTTGCAAGGGCTATTGCTACAGAAACGTTTACGTGTGTTGGTAATGCAGCAATAGCTTCTTTTGTGGTTCCTGCGAAGACTTCTACAGGTTCTTGAATATCGATGAGTCCTTCTCGATTTAGAGATGTATGAACTAGGGCACGAGGGGATTTCATACCCGTCATTTTTACATTGACAGGGCTCATTAATGTAGCCGTTCGTAGGATATCAAATCCTCCGACTGCGCCACTTGCAATATGAACCTTTTTACCAGTTTCGCGCGCTACATCTTGTATATGGTTATAGAATGATGCATCAGCAAAAGCACCGATTGAAAGTACAACAAGATTTGAACCGGAACGAAGAACTGTTTCAGTATAGTCAACGACTGATTTAACCGAAGCGGCTTCAGATGTATAATCAGGTTCGAGTGCCATTAACTCTTCGATTGTTGCACATGCTTTACAACCATAATGGTTTGCGAATGCTGCTGTACGAAGTGGATTGCGACCTAGAACACCTACAAGTTCGTATTCAGGTAGGTAGCCATCTACCCACGCTTGAGCAACGATGTCATTAAGAAATCCTGGCCCAATTAAAGCTAATTTTAATTTTTTCATATTAATTCCTTTCCTCATTTATATATGTATCTTAACATATATTTAGGTAAGTGAACCGGTTTATAAGGATTTTGTTAATTCAACGTGTGAATTTTGTCTTATTGGTTTTGTGAATTGTTATGTAATCTTCATCAATCAAGGTCTATGAATTCGAATGTGGTCTTTTTTTCAGTAAGTAATGAACCGTAATAGCCTGCACTTAATGGTAACGATGTATAGGTTAAATTTTTCATTTGGTTTTCTAAAATCTCTAAGACAGAGAAGTTTGGGAAATCTTTCTCAATTTTTAAGTCGAAAAATTTAATATAACATTCCTTGAGACACCATAATTTATAGAAACTTTGGATACCGTGCTGTCTCACAAATTCGATTTCGTTGGGATGATAGAAGCGATTCGCGATTTTTTGAAAGTTCACATCTTCCTTGTACTTTTGGATATCAATACTTAATGGATTAAGACTGAACGCATAAGTAGAGAACGCATCGGTTATCGTCTTACTATAATAAAAATCATTGTTTAAGATGACTGGTTTACCATTTTCAGTTTTATAAAGATACCATGTATCATCCAGTTGATTGCGATCTGTAAAGTCATGAATGCAAGTATCAAGTGTATGGCTTGTGGGATTTTTTGATTGATAAATAATGACATGATTTTCCATAAATTTCTCCTTAATAATGCAAGCATATCATTGTTTTGATCTTTGATTCGTAGACTTAAGAATCTATAAGCCGTTCTTAAGATTGTGTTAAGAATACGAATGGTATAATTGGCACGAAATTAAAGGAGTTTAACGATGAATCATATCTTAAAGTATCTTGAATTAAGTGCAGCGCATTATCCCAATAAAACCGCAGTAGTCGAACCGAATCAGTCGATTACGTATCGTGATTTAAAAGAGAAAGCGTGTATAGCAGGAACATTTTTTATTAATCATTTCGAAAAAAATCAACCAATCGTTATTTTCAGAGAAAAGGGAATTGAAACGCTTGCGTTAATGTTTGGGGCAGCCTACGCGTGTTGTCCTTACGTCATTGTGGATCCTTCACAACCCGATGATCGTGTTATTTCGATTCTAAAGACATTAGAGACACATTTCATCGTGTCTGATGAAGCGCAAAAATCTCGAATCGAACAATTGAATGCTCAGATTAATTATATTGAGTCTAAATCCATATTGAACGGAATCAGTCAAGAAGATCAGATTAAACAGCGTATGGGATCGCATATATCAACGCATCCGCTCTATATTCTCTTTACATCAGGCTCGACAGGGAATCCAAAAGGTGTCGTTGTATCCCATTCATCGGTCATTCGATTTATCAATGATTTTACCAAGACGTTTCAATTTTCAAAAGACGATGTAATTGCGAATCAAGCACCTTTTGATTTTGATGTTTCGGTAAAAGATATTTATAGTGCTCTCAGGACAGGTGCTACCTTGGTTTTAATACCGAAATTGTATTTTACAAATCCAGTTATGTTATTAGACTATATCTGTGAATCAAATGCAACGGTACTGACATGGGCGGTCTCTGCGTTATGTTTAGTAAGTCAGCTAAAAGGATTATCGTATCGACAACCAAATCAGTTACGACAAATAATGTTCAGTGGGGAGCGCATGCCAATCAAGCATTTGGAAACGTGGCGTGAAGCGTGTCCGAATACGACATTTGTAAACTTATATGGCCCAACTGAAATTACATGCAATTGTACATATTATGTTTTGGAATCGGAATTAAAATACGATGAAGACCTTCCAATAGGAATTCCATTTTATGATGACGAAGTATTTTTATTAGATGATTCTAATTCTAAAGTGGTCTCATCAAATGTCCTGGGTGAAATTTGCGTCGGCGGATTGAGTTTAGCACTGGGATATTTTAATAATAAAGAACAAACGGACCGGGTATTTATTCAAAATCCGTTGAATCCCTATTATCGAGACATCATCTATCGTACGGGTGATTTAGGATTCTATAATCAAAACGGTGAATTATGTATTAGGGGTCGAAAAGATTTTCAAATTAAACACATGGGTCATCGTATCGAACTTGAAGAAATTGAACGGAAAATTGAAGAACATCCATCCGTTTCGAGAGCCTGTTGCGTATACCATGAAAAAAAATATAAGATTTATGGAATCTACCAGGGGAATTTGGATGTTAAGGCGTTAATATCGTATCTGGAAACAAAGCTTCCCCATTACATGATTCCCAATACCTTTATTCAGGTGCACCAGATGCCCTTGACGAAAAACGGTAAGATTGATCGACAACTCTTAAAATCGGAAGTGGGGATCCACGTATGAATCTAAACAAACTATGTACTTCTTATAAGGAACTTAAAACACCAAGTTATGTTTTTGATATTGATCATCTAGAAAATCATGTAAATACAATAAAGTCATTATTACCTCACAATGCAAAGTTGTGTTACGCCATGAAAGCAAACCCATTTCTAGTTGGTATCTTAGATCCTTATGTGGATTCTTTCGAAGTGTGTTCACCCGGAGAATTCCGTATTTGTCAAAGAAACCACATTTCAAACCAAAAAATAATTCTTTCGGGTGTTTACAAAAACGATGAAGACATCAGGAAAATTATTGAAATGGACGAACAACCCATTTATACAATTGAATCCATGAAACATCTTGAAATACTGAATGATTTATCGAAGGCGTATCAAAAAACCATATCGGTTATTTTAAGGCTTACAAGCGGAAACCAATTCGGTATGGATGCCTCAACGATTGATGAAATACTAGATCGAAAGGATGAATATCCATATTTGAAGTGGTATGGAATACAATTGTATTCAGGAACCCAAAAGCACAAGCTTGATAAGGTTCAAAAGGAACTCGAAACTCAGAAAAAATACATTGAAGATTTACGCGATCGCTACAAGATTGCATTACCGTGTTTAGAATTTGGGCCGGGATTGGGTGTTCAATATTTTGAATCCGATAAACCAACGGTCTCCGTTTCAGCGTTTGGTTCAATGCTTCAAAATTTGGATTTTGATGGAACTGTTGTTTTGGAAATGGGACGCATTATTGTTGCATCGTGTGGTACTTATTTAACCAAAGTTGTGGATTTAAAGCTTAACGATCATAAGCATTACGCAATACTTGATGGCGGTATTCACCACGTTAGTTACCACGGTCAGTTTCTAGGGATGAAGTGTCCCAATATTGAGCGTATCGCTTTAGGAGAATCTATGGAAACGCAAGCAACTTGGAATTTATGCGGCTCTCTATGTACTGTGGCGGATGTCTTGGTAAAAGACTTTGAGACTGCTCTTGCTTACAATGACGTGATTGCATTTAAAAATGTTGGTGCGTATAGCATCACAGAAGGGATAAGCCTTTTTCTCAGTAGAGATCTGCCACAAGTAAATGTATTTAGTAAAGACCAAGGACTCGTAACACTTAGAGACATCGTACACATTGATACGCTAAATTCAGCGAAGGAGAAATCAGAATGAATAAATTATTAGAAATATTAGAAGATATAAAACCAAATATTGATTATGAGAATGAGTGTGAATTGGTTGATAAACGAATTCTTGATTCGTTTTCAATTCTTACATTGGTTGCTGAACTGGAAGATTCCTTTGATATTGAAATTCCATTTGATGAGATTAAACCAAATAATTTTAATACACTCAAGAATATGTGGGAAATGGTAAGTCGTCTTAGCGGTGAAAATTAATGGCATATCACAATTATATTTACCTTTTCTTGTTTTTACCGATTGTGATGATTGCATATCAAATATGCAGTCAAAAATATCGCTATCTTGTAATGCTTCTTGGAAGCATTACTTTTTATCTCTTGATGAGTTCAACACTAATCACTTACCTACTCATCATAAGTTTATCAACATATGCTATTGGATTGGGTCTAGCCCAATCCAAACATAAAAAGTTACTCTTATTTCTTGGGATTTTAATACCACTTACGATATTAACCGTTTTTAAATATTACAATTTTATCGGTGAAAACCTTAATTCAGTTCTAAAAGGTTTTGAAGTGACTCTTCCATATCGGAAATTCATACAACCCATTGGAATTTCATTCTTCTCTTTACAAGCAATGAGTTACCTTGTAGATGTGAAAATGGGAAACATTCAAGCAGAACGAAATCCACTAAAAATCATATTGTTCTTATCCTTTTTCCCGACAATCATTGAAGGTCCTATAGCGCGATACAATCAAGTGATTCCACAATTGAATACCGGGGAATCAATTACGTATGCATCATTAACTTTTGGTCTACAAAGAATGCTTTGGGGTCTTATTAAGAAAATTGTGATTGCTGACCGATTAGACCCCTTTGTAGGATCTGTATTCAAAAATGTTGATACAAATGGTGGTGTTGTAATTCTAATTGCCATCCTTGCGTACACGCTTCAACTTTATTCCGAATTCTCTGGAACGATGGATATCGTGTTGGGTACCGCTGAAATTTTTGGGATAAAGCTCCCGGAGAATTTTAATCAACCCTTTTTCTCCAAAAGTGCTTCAGAATTTTGGCGACGTTGGCATATGACTTTGGGAGGTTTTTTTAAAGATTATATTTTTTATCCCATTTCTTTATCGAAATTTAATCGTAAACTCACAAAATGGTTAAAAACAAAAATAGGAAAACGCTACAGTCGATTAGTCCCAACCTTAGGAGCGTTATTGGTCGTTTGGATTTGCAATGGTTTATGGCACGGAGCCCAATGGCAATATCTCGCATATGGAATGTACTATTTTGTCATTATTGCAGTCGGAATGCTTTTAGAACCGCTGTTTTCGCTCTTTTTTAAGAAAACAAAAATCAATCGCGAAAGCAAAGGTTTAAATGCAATGAGATGGATCAGAACCATGGCGATTGTGAATGTTGGAATGATGTTGTTTCGGTCACACGGTATCTCAAAAGCAATTTTCATGTTTACGCGGATGCTTGGTGATTTTAATATGACACAAATCACCGATGGCTCACTGCTGAATAAGGGGATGGATATTCATGACTTTGGTGTTGTTATTGTGGGTTTTGTGATTATGGTTGTTGTGGGCTTTCTTAAAGAAAAGGGTGTTCACATTAGAAATCGTATTTCGCAGTGGAAGTGGTATGTGCGCACTCCGTTTTACTATGCTGCGATGTTATTCTTAGTTATTTTTGGAGCCTATGGTTACGGCTATGCGATCGTAGAGCTTATCTATGCAAATTTTTAGGAGGTATTATGAAAATAATTAGATCAATTGTGTTTACCCTCGGTTTTATTGCTATATTATTTACAATAACACCTCTTTTTGCGCCATATGAAATCGATCAATTTGCGAAAGGGAATAGTACTGCATTTAATGGTATTTTTGCCGAAGATACGAATCGTTTGGATATGTTATTTAGTGGAGACAGTGAATCCTTCACCTCTTTTATGCCCATGCGATTTTGGGAGAAATTAGGGATAAAGTCTTACAACATTGCGGTTGCTTCTCAAAATTTAGCGGATGGACATAAGACCATAAGCCATATCATTCAAAAACAAAATCCGAAAGTGATAGTGTTAGAGACGAATCAAATTTATACCAGTATTGGTGGTATCGCGAATCTAGTGGATAAATCCATGACCAATACTTTGGCGAATGTGTTCCCCATCTTAAACCATCACGATAATTGGAAACAAATACTTTCGCTACAAAAAGCAAAAAGCGTAGAAATCAAGCGGAATCCTCTAAAAGGCTGGCGAATTAATCGTAAAGAAAATGCGTATGAGCGTGGACCGTATATGCACCAGACGTTAGAATCAAAAGAAATTCCTTCCTTGAATCGACACTATCTCGATCAAATCGTAGCACTGTGCAAAGAAGAAAACATTCAATTAATTTTAGTGAGCGTACCGTCTCCAAGAAATTGGACCTACGAAAAACATAATGGTGTGAGTGCCTACGCTAACGAAAATAACATTCCATTTCTAGATTTAAATTTGGAAGCAGATTCTATTGGCATGAATTGGCAGGAAGACACATATGACAAAGGGGACCACTTGAATTTAAAAGGTGCTGAAAAAGTAACGAAGCGTCTAATTGAATACATCGCTCAAAACTACAACATTAAAAGTGATACCGACGAAGCGGAACGTGCTTTATGGCAAAAAGATTTTGATGCATTTATTCAGCAAATTAACCCCTAATTTAACAAAAAATTAAAGGTGTTAAATCTTAAAATTTCTTAAATAACTCACAATGTATTGTAAAAGAAACATATAATAGAAGAAAGGAGGTGCTTATGAAAAAGATACTAATTGTTGACGACGACAAAGAGATTAGAGATTTGATGAAACGCTATTTAGAAATTGATGGTTATGAGGTTGTTGTTGCCTCTGATGGAAATGACGCAATGCGTTATCTCGATGAAAGCATCAAACTCGTGATTTTAGATGTTATGATGCCTGAGGTTACGGGATTTGAGGTAAGCGAGGCCATAAGAAGAAAGTATAATGTTCCAATCTTATTTGTTTCTGCAAAAGCTACAGAGCAAGATAAATTTGTAGGTTTTTCTGTTGGTGGGGATGACTACCTAAGCAAACCATTTTCTTTTTCTGAGCTCAGCCTCCGTGTAAAATCATTACTAAGACGATACATTCAATACGATCGTGCTACGGAGCATCGGGCAGAACAAAACATAATAAACACCATTGACTCCATCACCATCGATCTTGAAAAAGGAATCACTTTAAAAGATGGGTTACCCCTCGATTTAACAGAACGAGAATTTCGTATTTTAAAATTATTGGCGACTAATCGTGGGAAGATATTCTCAATTCAAAGTATTTATGAAAATGTTTGGCAAGATGAGTATCTCTACTCCTCTGCAAATACAGTCATGGTTCATATTCGTAATTTAAGAAAGAAAATTGAACATTGTCCTGAAAACCCAAATATTATCAAAAACATATGGGGTCGAGGATATAAAATTGATTAAACATCAGAAGCAGTCACTCACACTTGGCTTAAAAATATTTCTTATAACGGTGGGATCAATTTTTGTATCGTTATTCGTATTTGTTGTTACGATATCGGTTTCGATTGACCCGATTGCAACATATGTAAAGGGTGAAGAGCGGATTCACTCGCGAATGCTTCGTGACAAGCAAGATCTCCAGCATTACATTATTGATAACGACATTACCGAAATGAACATTGAAGATCTAAGTCCATGGTTGGAAAATCATAAGTATATGATTATCTATATCGTAGATGTTGATAATAATAACATCGTCTATACAAACGACGATCTCTTTATAAGTAAAGAACTCGAGATTGCCGGAAATACGTCACTTGAATCGACAATGCTTTATATTGGTGGTAAATACTTCTATATTGATATGTTGTATTCAGTGCGGGCGGAAGTGGAAAACTACGCTACCTATCTTGGACTCACGCTTTCATCCATTACATTTTTACTTGTTTTTTATTATGGTATCCGAAATATCACCAAAAGGGTTAAGCAGCTTACCAATGAAATTGAAATTATTGGGGCAGGAACCCCCAACAGTTACATTAGTGACAAAGGGAACGATGAGCTCGGACGTTTAAGTTTTGAAATTAATGCACTGATTACTGAGTTATCTCAAAAGAACCAAGAACTGGTTATTTCTGAAAATGCACTTAAAGAACTTGTGACAAGTCTTGCTCATGATTTAAGAACGCCACTTACTTCATTGATCGGTTATATTACCCTTATTAAATTGGAGTCTCAATCTGAAGATATCGAAGAACTTGCGAATCGATGTGAGCAGAAGGCACTTCAAATGAAAACCATTTCGGATGAACTGTTTTCACTTTTTTCAACGCTCTCGTTAAATGAAGACAGCGAATTACCCCTCGAACGAGTTTATGTTCAAGATTTTATTGAGGGTGCTGTAGACCGTCTAAAATCTGATTTAAAGTTAAATGAATTTGAAGTTGAAGCTCGTCAAACGATAACAGATGATGACTATTATGTAAATTTGAATCTATACTATATGGATCGCTTGTTTGAAAATATTATTTCGAATCTCTTAAAGTATGCAGAACCCATGTCAGAGATTCAAATTCAAATTACGCTTGAAAATTTATGGTGTACCCTCGAGATTTCCAATATCACGCGGATAGATCAGGTGACAGAAAATGCTTCAGGTTTTGGATTGCTCTCATGTCGAAAAATTGTAGATACGCATAAAGGCCATTTTTCCACATCCCAAAATGAAGGTGTATTTATAACGAAAGTAGAATTACCCATAAACCCATAAAAAAACAGCGAGTGTAACACGCTGTTTTTTTATTAACTTACGAAAGTGAAGCCTTAATTAATACTCATAACGTCCTAACATTTCAGTGTTCTCAACGCGCCACGAAATAAGTTTAACGCGGACAATGATGCCATAAAGACCAAATGTGATGAGGGTTAAAAACCACCATAAAACCCAATGACCAAAAAGACTTACAGAATCACCGTTAAAGCGGAAGCGCTCACCATTAATGACAGTATGTTCGGATTCCCAACGGTATGTTCGAACGAGAATCCAAGGTGTCCCTAAACCGAGTGTAAAGATTGCAATAATAATATTAACCAATTGTAATGTAATATAGGACCAGATTGATCCGTCAAAGTATGATGATTTCATATAAATCCTCTTTTCTATTTTTTAGTTCGATGCTTTAAAAAGTAAAATACGATGGAACCAATTCCAAGTGTCAGAATGGTTGCGAATATCATTGTTTGCCAGGAGCCAAAGACTACGATCGCGATATAATTAATCATTGCAATGATAATTCCTAATAATGTAATTAGACCATAGAAGCTCTTCATCGCAATCCCAAATTGGTGACTAATTATATGCTTCTTTTTTTCGGCATAAAATCCTGCCAAAAGAATCGCGATGGTTACGACAATAACGAGCCAATTAAGTTTGAAAAATGTACTCATAATATCTTCCCCCTATATTTTAATGAACTCAGATTGATTAAGATTATAATCATGAAGGCAATAGCTGTACGTGTTGAAACTATCATAAGTCCTATAGGCATAGGTTTGTGATGAAGGAATCATAAACGACATATATTGTGTATAGTCAATGGTTTTTCGCTGTGTTATAACGTTACCTTTAGCAATATCAACACCGTTAAGGATGTGTTGAGCGGTAATAATGAGTTCATGATCTGACTCGGGTTTTTGGGCGCTTAGTTTGGAATAGAGCGCTTTAATAAATCGAGAAGGCGGTGTTAAATCCCCAGGAATTCCAAAAGTCCCACTGCCTTGTCCGAATGGCTTGAACTCTTGACCGTAGAGCGTTCTTGCTTCTACATGTCCCGGATCAAGGCCGATATAATTTCGAATGTTGGTTAGATGCCAAGGATAATCGGGACTATTTGTGAGGACGCCAATTTGATTTGTATAAATTTGGATTCCTTGTGGTGTCGGTTCTACAATAATCGAGGCACCGGTTGCATCTTGAAATACCCAATGCAGGGGTGGTACAATTCCTAAAAATTCAATAACATGATGTGTGATCGGATGTCGTGCAAACATTAGCCGAACATCTTCAACAGTCTTGCAGTGTGCAAGAGCCCACATCACGACTTCATGCGGTGCAAGTGATTGATTGACTATCGCATCGTGCTCATAATGCGCAAAACCTTCAAAGTATAATGCAGCAGCGGCGAGACCGTATTCATTGACGCCATCTGCCAACGCGTAAGAACCAATGTTTTTAGCGAGGCCAAAATAAGCAAAATGATTTGTAACTTCATTATCTAAAAAAGCAAAATGAAGCGGAACATGGCGTGGAATGAGAATCATTTCTGGATCAAGTTCGAAAGAAAAATCCATCGTGCGAGCCATTAAAAAATGATCCTGAGTACTTTTTAATGTGATGTTTGTACACATAAAAACACCTCCCAAGTTTACCTTGCATGACCATTATAGGGGAATTCTTAATAGAATACATAAAACGAGGACGATTTCGAAAGAATATCATGATTCCATCACAAAGCATAATGACGCGACATTCCTTTCATCCATAATTTATTAACAAAATATCACACGAGCACTGGCATTGGATGATACGATAAATATAAGAAAAAAGCCGGGAGGTGTATGATGATATTACTTGGAGAAGTTGCACAGTTTTCAGATATTGCATTTAATGTCATACTAGGTGGTTTTGGTATGTTTTTACTGGGAATCAAGTTGCTTGGGGATGGTTTTAAAGATGCAGCGGGATCAAAAATACGGGATTATATTGAGCGCTATACGGGTAATTTACTTTCTGCGATTCTTGTAGGTACTGTTATTACAGCATTAATGCAGTCCAGCACCGCTGCGACCGTTATTTCCATCAGTCTAGTGCGTGCAGGCCTTATGAGTCTTGAAGCCGCGATTGGAATCTCTGTGGGAGCGAATTTAGGGACGACGGTAACGGCATTAATGATTGGTTTGAATATTGAAGCGATGGGTTATTATTTTGTCTTTATTGGGGCCTTAATCCTGCTCACAAAGAAACGATATAAAAGTGTCGGGCAAATATTCTTTGGACTTGGAATTACGTTTGTAGGGCTTGAGTTGATGAGTGATCAATTGATCATCTTACAAGATGTTCCACAGTTTGAAGCATATTTGGTTAAGATGTCTGATAATCCATGGCTTGCACTTTTAGCGGGAACGATTGGTACTGCAGTTATCAACTCTTCGATGGCTGTGATTGCCCTTGTACAAAAAATATATGCAGGGGGCGGTATGACAATGGTTGCGGCTTCCGCATTTGTTTATGGATCCAATGTCGGCACAACTTTAACGGCAATTCTTGCTTCTGCGGGAGGATCTGTATCGACGAAACGAGCCGGTTGGTTCCATGCACTTTATAACGTGATTGGTGCCTTGATAACCATGTTATTTATCTATCCGTACTCGAATTTTATTCTCTATATTAATGGGAAGATGGGTGGTTCACCAGAAATGGCTGTAGGAATTAATCATTTTGTCTTCAATTTAATTTGGGTTGTGGGGATTATTCCCTTTATTCCCGCATGTATTCGTCTTTTAAAAGTTCTAATACCAGGGGAAGATCGCATTAAAGAACGAGAAAAAATTGAAGCGTTGGATTATGAATTAATTAAGACGTTCCCGGACGGTGCGTTTCAATTAGCACAAAAACAAACACTTCAGATGGCTGATTTGGTTGTTGAATCTTTGGAAACAACGCATGACTACCTAACAACGCAAGACGAAGAAGATTTAGATGTCATCGGACAGTTGGAGGAGATGGTTAATGATTTGGACTATAATTTAACGCGCTATCTTCTTGCGATTGCGAAGGATACGCAACTTGATGGCCGTATGGCAGAACAGTACTCAACCAGTGTTGATATCGTGAAAAATATTGAGAGAATGGGAGATATAACGACAAATATTGCGGAGTTTTATGAACGCATCTTTGAAAATCGAGGTACGTTCTCAGAAGAAGCACTGTTTGATTTGGAAACAATGTATAAACTCGTTTTGGATATGATTCAACGAAGTTTTAAAATGCTTAAATCGGATTCACTTCAAGGATATGAAAAACTTGTACAGGATGAAGACTACCTCGATTTAATTGATGAGAAGTACCGTGAACGTCATTTCCATCGTATCTCGGATGGTATTTGTGACGATCCGATTGCAAGTAGTTTGTATGTAGATATTCTTGCGTCTTTAGAACGCTTAGGGGATCACTGCATAAATATTGTGGAGAAGGTAAAAGAACGTAATCCCGAGGAAGGGGTTGAGAAGATTCGTATGGATTCCATAAATTAAGAAGTGTGAAAAGGAGTAGGTAATGGAAATTACAATAACGGAACTACAAGAATATTTAAAGGATCATTACCAAGATGGTGGTGTCGATCAAAGTTTGTTTATGAAACTGGTCGAGGAAATGGGGGAAGTGGCTGAGGTTCTAAATAAAAAAGCTGGTCGTAAATCATCAAGTGATGAAGATTTAGACTTGCAATTAGGTCATGAATTGGCAGATCTAATGCACTATGCCATGGCCATTGCGGCACTCAATGACATTGATATGAATGCAATGATCCTCTCAAAAGATAAAGAAGCTTCAAAAAAATATCATCATACAACAGATTTAGAATCTTTTGTCTCAGCACAAAGAGTCATCAAATCACGCGCAAAATCATCAAATAATATCCCGAAATAGGATGTGAAATGCATTTATGGATACAAAAAAGAGCCAGCTTCTTAAAGTAGGCTCTTTTTATTCGCAAAGTAAGGTTTCACTAATGGCCAGTGCGCATGCTGCGCGGGCTCCATTTGCCTTGGAATAGGGTTTAATCTTTTTCTGAATTGTTTGTCGAGAGATGAATTCGGAATCGTGCTCGCGTATCTTATTGAGCAGTAATGTCGAAAGTTGATCATCATCAAACAATTGACCGTGTAAATAAATAATATCCGTATCGAGGGTAACGATGATGTTATTAAGGGCAATGGCTAAAAAATTAATTGCATTTTCTAATAACTGTATGACTGCAGAATCGCCAAGATGATAGGCTTGCAGCAGGATATCCATCGATAACTCATGTTCTTCGGTTACCAGTTGTTTGAGATAGGTGTTCGCAGAACTATTAAATAATAAACTTGCTTTGTGAAGCAACCATGTTTGACTCGCATAGGTTTGAAGGCAACCAATTTTACCACACTCACATTGTTCGCCAAATGGATTCACAACAAGATGTCCAATTTCTCCAACAAAGTAATTATTTCGTGCATACAGATTCCCTTGGTATATATATGAACAGAAGATTCCTCGTCTAAAATGTAAGAATAAGAAATTCGCATCCGTTTTATCATGTCCGAATAAACGTTCACGTATAGCCATCGCATTTACATTATTCTCAAAATAGACGGGATACTTTAAATGTTTCTTTAAATAATCCAGTGAGAAATTTGACCATGAATGGTTATTGGTTAAAATGTGGGATGATGATTTATCATAATGTCCTGGTATGGCAATGCCAATACTTGTGATGGGGGTATCGCGATGTTTATCCATAAAATCATGGATCGTCTTTACCAATAAGTCGTGACGAACATGGTCTGATTTAGAGAGTGTGTATGCCTCTTCAAAGAGAATTTCATTAAGGTTATCGGATAACGCTAAGGTGAAAGAGTGTTCAAATAACTCCACACCGAGATAATAGGAGTGATGGGGAAGAAGACCTAATAAAATTTTGCGTCTTCCTACACGTGTATTATCGGTATCCTCTCCGATTTCACAAATAATGTTATCGTTAATTAGGTGTTGGGTTAAATCACTAACAGTCGCGGGGGTAATGTGAAGCGACTTTGAAATATCAATGCGTGAAAGCGGTCCCTTTGAATATAATAAATCAAGGATTAAAGCCGTTTGCTTTGTTTTTGCTTTACTGAGTTGCATATTTCACCTCCATTAAGAACATTGTAACCTATTAATTATAATTTGTAATCATTAATGGGGGAAATTTAACAAAACCAACACAATTATCAAATGTAAGGCTTTACATTTAAGGTGAAGTGTTCTATAGTGTAGGTAGTTGGTAATATAAAATAATTAATTACTGAGATATTGCGCACATTTTCATTCTAATTGTTCTATATTATAACCAAAAGAGGAGGATATTATGAATAAAGTAGGAGATTTTTTAGAAGAAAAAGTTCTGCCTGTAGCAGCGAAACTTTCAAGTAATAAATTTTTAATTGCAATTCGTGATGGTATTACACTTTCAATGCCATTAATTATTATCGGTTCTATTTTTATGGTTATAGCAAGTTTTCCAGTACCAGGTTGGGAAGCATGGTTGGGAGATATTGGTGTTGCCGGCTATCTTTGGAAGGGTGTCGACAGTAGTTTTGGATTAGTTGGATTAATTTCAGCATTTGGTATTGCTTACAGTATTGCAGATCAGCACAACACAGATGGAATTTCAGCAGGGATTATTGCTTTATCAGCATTTATCGTTGTAACGCCATTTGTTAAGGGGGAAACAGGTGCTGGTATTGCGGTTGGACTTGTGGGTGCTCGTGGGCTCTTTGTAGCGATCATCTTAGCAATTATTAGTGGTCTTATCTACCAATGGTTTATCAATAATAATATTGAAATCAAAATGCCAGATACAGTACCACCTGCAGTTGCGAAAAGTTTTAGTGCAATTATTCCGGGCGCAGTGATTATTACAATGTGGTTAACCATCTTTGGTTTACTTGATAAATTTGGTTTACCAAACTTACATGATATTGCAGCTGTTGTGTTAGGAAAACCGTTTGGATTACTTGGAAATAACATTATTGGTACAATGATTGTTGTTGCATTTAACAGTATTTTCTGGTTCTTAGGAATTCACGGGGGCCATGTTGTAAACTCAATTATGAAACCAATTTGGATTGCAAACTTAGATGCGAACCGTGTTGCTTATCAAGCAGGCGAGGCATTACAACACATTATTACAGAACCATTTATGGATAACTTTGTATACATCGGTGGTGGTGGAGCCACAATCGGTCTTGTACTCGCAATTGCATACTATGCACGTAAGAAAAAAACAAGTTTACGTACTAAAGCTCTTGCGCCAATTACAGTTGTACCAGGACTCTTTAATATTAATGAGCCAACAATGTTTGGACTTCCAGTAGTACTTAACTTATTATTAATTGTTCCATTCATCTTAGCACCAATGCTTAATGCACTTATTACTTATTTCGCAATGGCATCGGGACTTGTTCCTTTAACACGTACTGTAGCAACATGGACGATGCCTCCAGTAATCAGTGGATTCTTAACAACAGGTAGTATTCGTGGATCAATCTTACAAATTATCTTAATTGCACTTGATATTCTCTTATACTTACCATTCTTTGCAATGGTTGAAAAAGGATTTAAGGCAGAAGAAACAGCAGAATAGTAATTATTATATAGAAAGTGTGAAATGATGAAACGATTAATTAGTGCAAATACGAGTGATATTTTAAACATGACCGCTGAAGAACTTAAACAAAGTATTAAAGCGAGTGAGGGACGCGTAGTTTTATCGGAAAACTACGCCGCTCGCGAAAGCTTTGTGGGAGATATTAGTAACTCTGAGATTGCACGTGCATGTGGTGCAGACTTAATTTTACTCAATGGCGTCGATGTATTTAATCCGGATTTATTTGCAATTGAATGTATTGAAAAGAATTTTGTGGATGAGCTTCATCGTTTAGTTGGAGCGCCCATTGGTGTCAATTTAGAACCCATTGATCAAAATGCGGAAATGACGGAGTCACGTTTTGAGATTGCTTTAGGAAGACAGGCAACTGTAGAGACAATTGAAGAAATTGAACGTCGTAATTTTGATTTTGTTTGTTTTACGGGAAATCCAGGGACAGGGGTAACCAACGAAGCCATTATTTCTACCATTAAGATTGCGAAGGAGAAGTTCTCCGGGCTCATTATCGCAGGTAAAATGCATGGTGCTGGTGTTGTGGGACCAATTATTGATTTAGAAACGGTGGAAGCGTTTATTAATGCAGGCGCGGATGTGATTTTAGTCCCTGCTGTTGGAACGGTTCCAGGATTTGATGCGGATGAACTTAAAGAAATTGTGCAATTTGCACATGCCCGCGATACGTTAGTTATGAGTGCAATTGGAACGAGCCAAGAAGGTTCAACTCCAGAAATTATTGCGCAAATGTCAATTCAAAATAAGATTTGTGGCGTGGATATTCATCACATTGGTGACGCTGGATATGCAGGATTAGCTCCGGTTGAAAACATTTTTGCAATCGGTCAAGCAATTCGAGGTATTCGACACACATTGTCATCATGTGCCCGTTCAATAAATCGATAAACATTAATAAAGGAGCATGAAATGCGTAAAGGTTTAAAAAATATCGTTACAGTATTTATGGTTTTAGCTTTATCAATGACATCAATCTCAGCACTTGAGGGTGATGCTAAGAATTTAATTCAAGATGGTGATTTTGAACAAGGTGGAACTTCATGGACGCAACGCAATAAAGGCGAAGTTCAAGACAAAGTTTCATATGATGGAAAATATGCAGGGGTTGTTCCAAATACAGCAATTTCAGGCAACTTTGCAAATGGATTTATTGGTCAAGTTATTCGACTTGAACCGAATACAACGTATCACGTAAGTGCTTATGCGAAAGTAGATGTTAAAGGGGCGGATGCCATCTTTACAGCACGCTTTTGGAATGGCCAACAAGGTGATGTTATTAAGGGAGAAAACGGTCAAACCGTAGATCAACTTGTATCATCTACAGAATGGCAAAAAGTCAGTTATACATTTAATTCAGGTACGGAACAAGGAGCACTAATTCAACTTGTTAAGTGGTCTGAAAAAGAAGAAACAAAGCAATCCAATGCTTATATTGATAACGTTGTGGTAACGAAAGAATCAAATGTTTCAGAAGAAAAAGAAGATGACGTCTTTACAGAAGTGTGGCGTGATGATTTTGATCAAGAATCCCTAAATATGGAAGATTGGGGTTATGAACTGGGTTCGATTCGTGGTATTGAACAACAACATTATGTAAACAATCCAGAGAACGTATTTTTACGCGATGGTAGCCTTGTGTTACGTGCAACCGATCGTGATGTTGCGGATCAATATTTACATCCACGTGATGCATCCCGGAAGGTAATTTATAATTCAGGAAGCATTCGTACGCATGGTCAACGCGAATTTTTATACGGAAAATTAGAAATTCGTGCAAAACTTCCAAAAGGAAGAGGTGCATTCCCTGCGTTTTGGACATTAGGTGCTGACTTTACACTTGATGGCAAGATTAAAGCGGAACAAGGTCGTGGATGGCCAAGCACGGGTGAAATTGATATTATGGAATTAATTGGTGAGGATCGCGATGGTGCTCATGGTAACCGTACTGTTTACCAAACCGTTCATTATGGCCCTGCTGAGGATAATGTAGGACGTTTTTCTGGAAACGGAACTGCGCATACCATTCCTCAAGGTAATTTTAATGACGAATTTCATACCTTTGCATTAAATTGGACCGAAGATACCCTTGAATGGTATGTTGATGATCAAAAAGTTCGTACTGTACCGTATGGACAAGATCCAATGGCTAAAGATATTTTCAACAAGCCGCAATACATTCAGCTAAACTTAGCGATGGGTGGCGCATGGCCTGGACCTGTAGGGGAAAACCTGGCCGGCACTGAATTTGTGATTGATTCGGTATCGTATCAACAAACTGCTGCGCAAGCGAAAGCGGCTCAAGCATATTATGATCGTGCTCCCAAACTAGAGGGGGTTAAACCACTCACAGTTATGCAAGGAGGAACAATCAATCCACTTGAAGGCATTAATACTCTTGAAGGTTATGATTTAGATTTCTCAATAGAAGATACACCGATGTTTAATCCACGCGGTGGAAATTCAAATGTGAAACTTCTTGTAAAGGGTATGGATGAGATGGATCTTATTTCAAATCTTCCAGAAGGTACCTATAATCTTCATTATAGCGCAACACCTCAAGGGGTGGACTTAACACAAGATATTAAAACACCGGTTGCACGTCAAGCAACCACCTTGGTTGTTTCAAAGCAAGCCTTTCCTCAATCGTTTGAACTTGAAATAACCAAAGGCGATGCTTTATCAACGCTCACATTACCACAAGGATGGACATGGAAGAATCCAGATTTTGTTGTTAATGAAGCGGGAATGTTTACGGTTTTATTTGGCGTCAATAAGGACGAGCATTCCGTGCATGTATCACTTCGAACAATGACAGAAACACCCAAAGAAGAGAACAAACCTGCGGAAGTGCTTGGCGAGAAAAAAGACAAGGACGTCACATCAACGGAATCGACCCTACCGAATACGGGTCAATACACGTCAAGTTTCGCAATTGTGGTTGCGTTATCACTCACATGTATTGGTTATGTGATGTTGAAGTTAAACAAAGCGTCGAAAGAAAACGAGTAGTGTAATGTTTAGGAAGCCGAAAGACTGTTGATTCAATCAACAGTCTTTTTATGTGCTTATAAGGGGATAATACGCCTTAAATCAAACACTTATTTGGTGTTATCTTAATTTATCATTTTTTATCAAAACCATCTTGAAATCCCTTACTTTTTTCGGTAAAGTATAAACACTTGAGGAGGTAAAGTATGAAAAAGAAGGTTTTTGATTTTCTACAGCAATTAGGACGTACCTTTATGTTACCAATTGCTTTATTACCCTTTGCGGGACTTCTACTGGGGTTGGGTGCAACCTTTACCAATCCATCATTAATTGAAATGTATCATTTAGAAGGGATTTTAGCGCAAACGGGAGTGTTGTATAAAATTCTAGTAATTATGAAGTCTTGTGGTGAGATAGTCTTTGTGAACTTACCGCTTTTATTTGCAATCGGGGTTGCTTTTGGTATGGCACGAGAATCTAAGGAGGTTGCTGCACTTGCAGCTGCTATTGCTTATTTGATGATGAATGTAGCCATGGCATCCACGATTGAACAATTCGGTAATCTTGAACATTTAATGCAAACCTCGGGTTTGATTACCCATGTTTTAGGGATTGAAAATACATTAAATACAGGGGTGTTTGGTGGAATTATTGTGGGGGTTATGGTTTCGGTGCTCCATAATAAATTTTATCAAATTGAATTTAATGATGCATTTTCGTTTTTTAGTGGGACGCGATTTATTCCCATTATTTCATCCCTATTCGCAATTGGTTTAGGTATTCTTTTTGTTTGGATTTGGCCAAGCATTGCGTTTGGGATTGCTTCTCTAGGTGTCGCAATTTCAAAAATGGGGTATCTTGGAACCTTTATTTATGGATTTATTTATCGTGCGTTAATCCCGTTGGGATTACACCACGTCTTTTACTTACCTTTCTGGCAAACCGCTCTCGGTGGAAGTACGATGGTTGCGGGGACGGTTGTTGAAGGGGCACAAAATATTGTCTTTGCACAACTTGCGGCAGGGGTTCCGGTAGATCCGTCGTACGCACGCTTTTTCTCAGGATTGTTTCCTTTTATGATATTTGGATTTCCAGCAGCTGCACTTGCAATGTATAAAACGGCATATCCTGAAAATAAGGCAAAAGTTAAAGGTTTGTTGGTGTCTGCATCCATTACTTCAATTGTAACGGGAATTACGGAACCAATTGAATTTTCGTTCCTGTTTGCATCCCCATTCCTCTACTTTGGTGTACACGTTGTTCTGGCGGCATTATCATTTATGCTGATGCATATCCTTGCTGTTGGTGTGGGTCTTACCTTTTCGGGAGGGCTTCTTGATTTGATTTTATACGGGATTTTACCTGGAAATCAAATGACCCATTGGATACCAATTTTGCCTGTTGGGTTTCTCTACGGTTTAATTTATTATTTTGTCTTTATATTCGCAATTAAAAAATTTGATCTAAAAACCCCAGGACGGGAGAAAAACGGGAATGTACAACTTTACACTAAAAAAGATTTAAACGATAAAGAGGATGTTTCCGCATTGATTGTGGAAGCGTTAGGTGGTCAAGCGAATATTGTCAGCGTTGATAATTGTGCGACACGACTTCGTATTGAAGTTACCGATGCAAGCCATGTAAACAAAGACCAATTGAGTCAAACGGGTGCTGCTGGATCATTAATCAGCGGGAATACCGTACAGGTTATCTATGGACCCAAAGTTACAAATATCAAGACGAAAATTGATCAATATCTCAATAAGAAATAAAGCACATCAGATCGATGTGCTTTTTTATCTAAGTATTTATTTTAGACATTTCGATACATATTATTGAACATCCTGTTTTGTTGATGACGCAGGTAGAAAAGCATGATATGACTTAGTTGTATAAGGAGGGGCTTATGGAATCTTACTCAAAGCGCACCATCACTCCTGAAGTAAAAGAGTATCAACTTCGTGACGGTGTCGTTCAACTGAAATCTAAAATCTTTATTAAAACTGAGCGTCTTATTTCAAAAGCAATCTACAAGCGCATTCAACAAAATCATAAAACCCTTGTCGATGTGGGTGGGGAGGATGTGACGACCCTTCGGATCTTACCTCTAAATCATGAAAACCTTCGTGGTAGTTATGCCATCACAATTGATGAGACCATTAAAATCTATGCAAACGATGAAGAAGGCACCCTTTATGCAGTTCAAACACTTCTTAAATATGAACAAACCTATGGTGAACTTCAAAAAGGTAAGATTAAGGATGAACCCAGTGTAGAGGAGCGTGGTTTCCATTTGGATTGTGGACGTAAATATTTTACGCCGCAATGGATTCATCAACTGCTGGATACCTTAGCATGGCATAATTTTAATATGCTTCAATTACACTTTAGTGAAAACAAGGGCTTTCGCTTGGAATGTACACAGTACCCTGAAATCGTAAGCCAAAAAGCATTAAGCTTACAAGAACTTAAAGAAATTATGGAACTTGCGGATGAATACTGTATCGAAATTGTTCCGTCATTCGACAGTCCCGGTCATCTTAAACATGTTTTAAAATCATATCCGGATTATGCACTCCCTGGATCTGAGGGTGAAGCATGGGATATTACCAATCCAGACGCATTGAACATGATTTATGAGCTGTACGATTACTATGCCGAGGTCTTTCAAAAATCACGTTATTTCAATATTGGGGGTGATGAATTTATTGACTTTGAGCAGTTTGATGCGTTTCCAAAACTTAAGACCTATGCCCAAGACCAGCTAGACGGTAAAACGGGATACGATACGTATATTCATTACCTCAATACCATTACGTCACGACTGGAGGCAAAAGGATTTACGGTCCGATTATGGAATGACGGTTTATATCGTCTTAATCAAAATCCTGCCATCGACTTAAAGACGTCGATACAAGTCTGTTACTGGACCAAGTATAACCGATATATGGCACCGATAGAGGCGTTTGAAAACCGAGGCATGGCCTTGATTAACTTTCATGCTGAGAACTTCTATTATGTCTTACATCCTGAAGTGGGGGTAAAATGCATTGATCCACAAGGGTGGTTTGAAACATGGACCCCCAATCATTTTCCTTCCAATCAATTCACCCCGAACGTAACAGGTGCTTATTACTCATTATGGTGTGATGAGCCCGAACTTCAAAGCGAGGTTGAAATTATGAAACAAATCCATATGCCACTTTGTGCGATGGGCGCAAAATCATGGCGAAAAGAAAGTACAATGACTTATCAAACATTCATTCAAAAGGAGCAAATACCATGGACGCAAACCGATTAATACAAAAAGCACAAGCACTCTATCCAAACACTGATGTAAACCGAGCAAAAATACAGCTAAACCATCATGTACTTGAGAACTATGCATATGATGGCTATCAAATTCATTATGATGACGACTTAATTATTGTGGCTTCGAATACAGAACGGGGACATTTTTACGGTCTTTTGGATGTTTTTTCGGGCAATCCTTCCACAACACTCAATCAAGCAAAGGTAGCAGAACGTGGGTTGCATGTGGATATGGGTCGTAAATTTTTCAGTGAAGCATGGTTTATGGATACCATTGAGTTGATGGCACGCCTTAAACTCAATACCTTACAGATGCATTTTTCAGAACATTTAGGCTTTCGTATTGAGTCAAAACGTTTTCCACAAATCGTATCAGCCGAGCATCTAAGTCAGGATGCGATAAGACGGATCATTAAGCACGCGAACGATTATTATATCGATGTTATTCCATCGTTTGATTCACCCGGTCATCTTCAAGTTGTATTAGAAGCGTTCCCTGAATATTTAATGGAAAACACAACAATGGGACTTGATATTACCAATCCAGATGCCCGCGCCTTTATTAAAGAAATATACGATGAGATGGATGATTTATTTGAGACATCCACAAGTTTTCATATGGGAGCCGATGAGTTTATCGATTTTGGAAAATATGATGAGTTCCCACAACTTGAAGCATATGCCAAGGAACACTTTGGTCCAAATGCGAAAGGCTTTGATACCTTCGTGGATTATGTTAATGATATCGCGTCTCACATTCAAGGTCGAGGTAAAACTGTTCGAGCTTGGAATGACGGTTTGTATCGCATCGACCAAGAACCCACTATAATCCTTAACAAAGACATCATCATTACCTATTGGACCAGTTGGAATCCTATGATGGCGCCGGTTCAAACCTTTGTGGATCGCGGTCATGATGTGGTGAATTATATGGATAGTCTACTGTATTTTGTTTTGGGGGAAAATGCAGGGTATACATATCCAACCGAAACAACCATCATGACATCCTTTGAACCAGAACGCTTTCCAAATCGTCATGAATCTTGCGAGGGGGA
This sequence comes from Erysipelothrix sp. strain 2 (EsS2-7-Brazil), assembly GCF_016617655.1. Taxonomy (NCBI): domain Bacteria; kingdom Bacillati; phylum Bacillota; class Erysipelotrichia; order Erysipelotrichales; family Erysipelotrichaceae; genus Erysipelothrix; species Erysipelothrix sp. strain 2 (EsS2-7-Brazil). The sequence continues at coordinate 8,251 of NZ_SCFT01000002.1, read as the reverse complement.
CTTAGAACAACGTGCCACAACTCTGGGTGCAATGTTTTCAATTTGGTGTGATAAACCGGAAGCGTTATCGACTGAAGAAGTTGCCTTAAAGATTCAAGATCCACTACGTGCATTTGCTTCAAAATGCTGGCATGAAAACTAAGATTAATAGGTGAATACCTATGATCCGTTTCTTGTGAGCTTCTTAAAATTTTCGTAAACTTTATGTATCAAGAGCCTATAATTCTTGATAATCGAGTACACAAGGTCTTGTAACGGTGTCTCCTGTTTAAGACCTTAAAAGACATGCTTACGCATTGAGATACCTGCTTCCTTCTCGGTTGTGGTATTGATAGGATCAATGCGAAAAGGATGTCTTTTTTATAGGTTTTTTGGATAAAGATAACTATAATTTGTTGATTTATTAGTATATTTTGTCTCTTATATCTCTGAAATGAAAGCGGTACACTTAATATGTAAAACAACAGCAAGACCTTTGAATTTATAGATGTTTGGGGTGAATCAATTGAAAAAAGTATTACGCAATATTAAAAAAAATGCACCGTTTCTTTTAATGGCACTACCTGGGGCAATTTGGATGATCTTCTTTTTCTATATTCCAGTCCTTGGAAACGTAGTCGCATTTAAGGAGTTCAGATTTTCTCCGGATGGATTTTTCGCAAGTCTGTATAACAGTAAGTGGGTAGGATTCCAGAACTTTAAGTTTCTGTTTGCTACCGACAATGCTTATATTATGACGCGCAATACCGTGTTGTATAACTTAGTCTTTATTATCGTCGGAACGTTTCTCGCAGTAGTCTTGGCTGTTATTATGAGTATGTTACGATCGAAGAAAAAAATAAAAGTATTTCAAACGACGATGTTATTTCCATACTTCTTATCCTGGGTTATCATAGGATTCTTTGTATATTCATTCTTAAGTCCTGATAAGGGTGCGTTAAACAGTATTTTAGCCATGATGGGTAAAGAACCTGTTAACTGGTATAATGAGCCAAAATATTGGCCGGTATTTATTGTAATTATCGGAATATGGAAGAATATCGGATATAACAGTATTATCTACTTTGCTTCCATTATGGGAATTGATCCAACGTATTATGAAGCAGCAATTGTGGATGGTGCCAACCGATGGCAACAAATTCGTCACGTTACGATTCCACAAATTATTCCATTAATCAGTATTATGTTGATTTTAGCGATTGGAAATATTATTCGCTCGGACTTTGGATTGTTCTATAACGTAACGCGTAACTCAGGTCCACTAAACCAAGTTACAATGGTTATTGATACGTATGTATATAAAGGCTTATCGGCATCGGGGGATTTAGGGATGTCATCCGCTGCGGGTTTATATCAATCCGTTGTAGGATTTGTGATGTTAGTTTCTGCTAATGCCATCATTCGCCGTGTTGATCCTGAATCAGGATTATTCTAGGAGGATGTATGAAAAAGAAGAAAATTGAAAAAGTAGAAGTAAGAAGTTTTAGTAAAAATACCGACCGCGTCTTTAATGTTATTATTGGATTATTCGCGTTATCTTGTATCTTTCCCTTTATCTTTGTAATTGTTGTTTCGTTTACTACGGAAACAGCATTGATGGTAAATGGTTACTCACTCTTTCCAAAAGAAGTAAGTCTGGATGGATACAAATTCTTATATGACTTTAAAGGACAACTTTTAAATTCATTTGGTATTACGGTATTTATTACGGTTGTTGGGACACTGATTAATACAACCTTTACATCAACGTATGCGTATGCAATCTCACGTCCAAACTTCAAATACCGTCGTTTCTTTACCAAATTCGCATTACTCACAATGTTATTCAGTGCGGGAATGATTCCCAACTACATTGTGATGACTAAATTATTGGGACTTAAGGATACGGTCTGGGCATTAATTCTGCCAATGGCTTTAAGTCCATTTAATATCATCGTCATGAGAACATTCTTTAAACGGACCGTTCCGGACGCAATCATTGAATCAGCCCGTATTGATGGCGCAAGTGAGCTTCGTATTTTTATTCAAATAGTTTTACCACTTGCGGTTCCTGGTATCGCAACCATTAGTTTATTTGCGGCACTAGCTTTCTGGAACGACTGGTTTAATGCACTCTTGTATATCAACTCTGAATCCTTATACCCGCTTCAATACTTATTGATGAAGATTCAATCAAATCTTGATTATATCTCACAAAATGTAGGGTTATCTGGAATTAACAGTGGTATCGGTTTACCGAAAGAATCAGCACGTATGGCGATGGTTGTTCTGTCCACATTGCCGATCGCAGTATCTTATCCATTCTTCCAGAAATACTTTGTCAGTGGATTAACCATTGGGGGCGTAAAGGAATAAGAGCGATATAAACAGCTTTGCCTAATTATGATATTTTATAGAGGAGGAACATCATGAAAAAAGGCGTTTTTAAAACGTTTACAGTTTTAATGGCTGCTTTACTTGTATTAACAGGTTGCGGCAAAAAAACTGATAAACCAGAGGGAGAAGTTGTAACGTTACAACTTTATCAAGTAGGGGATGCACCCAAAAATCTTGATGAATTAACGGATGCAATCAATAAAATTTCTGAAGAAGAAATTGGGGTTAAAGTTAAATTTAACTACATTGGTTGGGGAGACTATGAACAAAAAATGTCTGTAATGGTTACAGCAGGTGATGAGTTTGACTTAGCATTTGCGAATAACTATACCATTAACGCACAAAAAGGTGCTTATGCAGACTTAACCGATTTAGTCAAAGAACACGCGAAAGAGTTCTTTGATTCCGTAGATCCAATTTACTACGATGGTAACGTAATTGACGGTAAACTATACGGTTTCCCAATTAACGGGAACGTGTTTGCACAACAAATGCTTACATTTAACTCCGATTACCTAAACAAATACAATATTGATGTATCAAACATCAACAGCTACGCAGATGCGGAAGCAGCACTTCAAACGGTAAAAGATAATGAACCTGAAGTAGCACCATTCGCAATCGGTAGTGGCTACAAAGCAACTCTTGGAAACTTTGACTATATTTTAGGTGATAAGTTACCATTTGCAATCAACCTTGATGGCGATACAACAAAAATTGTGAATGCTTATGAAACATCACAAGGTATGGAAACCTTAAAACAAATTCACGGACTTTACAAAAAAGGATTAATTCCTCAAGATGCAGCAACGTCCACAACCGGATATGCACTTGAAAGTCCAGTATGGTTTATGCGACAAGAAACACAAGGACCTGCAGACTATGGTGATTCTCTACTATCACAAGTAGCGGGTAAAGAAATTATTTCACGTCCATTAAACAAACCTTTAAAATCTACAGCTCAAGCACAAATGGGTAACTTTATCGTTGCAATCAACTCAAAACATAAAGTTGAAGCGGTAAAATGGTTAAACTTATTAAATACCAATGCACAAATGATGAATACATTGATCTATGGTATTGAAGGCGAAGCATGGAAAAAAATAGATGATAACCACTTAGAATTATTAGATGGTTATAAAGAAGATAATCATATGGCTGCATGGAATACAGGGAACAGTGCCCTTTTACTCCAACAAGCTAAGATTACCGATGAAATGATTGCGAAACGTGCAGAAGATACTAAAAATGCACCTGTTTCACCAATCTTAGGCTTTAACTTCAAGACAGATGAAGTTAAAACAGAGATAAGTGCTTTAATGAACGTTATGGAAGAATACTCAGCAGTTATCAATACAGGAACGGTTGATCCAGAAGTTAAAGTTCCAGAATTTGTGGAAAAACTTAAAGCCGCTGGTTGGGATAAAGTCTTGGATGAAATGCAATCACAATACGATGCATTCCAAGCAAGTAAATAATAAATAAATTGAACAAAGAGCACAAATTGGGGTATCGTTTGATATCCCGATTTTTGCTATGATTATCATGTCAGGGGGTCTATTTCTATGGTTGCTTCAACAATAACAAACGTCTTTGAACGCGTTTATACCGTTATGAAGATGAGTTTAATGTTTTGGGCACTCACCTTAATGGGTGGTGTTATTTTAGGTGTTGGTCCAGCGTTTCTTGTTTTGATGGATTTGTATCATGAACACGGTTGGGAATATCGTGGTTATGCATGGCGTAATCTTGTGTCATGTTTCAAAAATCACTTTAAACGTGGGAATGCGTTACTGTATGCTGTTTTGGTACCGCAAATCTTGATTGGTTATAATGTGTACCTTGCAACGCAAGTGAAACATCCATTATTTTTTGTGTTAGATTTTGTCTTGATTGCAATGTTTATTTTCCTATCAATTGCATATATCTACGGTTTGGTTTTAAATGCCGCATTTGAGATTGAATTCTATAACCTTATTAAACTGAGTGTTATTTCTGTATTCGTAAATTTTTTCAAAATCTTTCGTATCGTTATGTTAATGATGTGTGTACTCGCACTAACATATCGATATAAGGGATTAATTCTTTTTGGTAGTATTGGAATCTATATTGCGCTTATGCATTGGAGTCTAAACGGTTGGATCCATGAAGTTGATGAAAAGATTGAAATCCTTTAACGCGAATACAGAAAACACAAGTTTAATGAAAAAATTGATTAAGTCTTATTCGGTTATCTTAATCATCATCATTACAATTTTCGCGATTACGGTAGGGTATGTCACATCAAAACGAGACTACGATGAGGCGGTACTACAGAATAAAGCAATCAGTCAAAAAATGACGGAAATTATTGAAAGTTATGAGCAGGATCTGCGTAAAATTGTTTTTGATTTGTTTACGGACGCGGATCATGTACAAAGTATGAAAGATTACTTTTATATGGATTTGCCTACGTATTATACGCAACAATTATCACAAGACCCCTTTATCTTCTTTCCTAAAGATATTCAGAAACTCTACGATCGTTATGATGGGATTGAGGGGTTTATGATTACTTTAAATAATTCAAACGATTTGTATTATTCGCATACCTTACAGAAAATGGGTTATAAACCAAAGCGTGTTCCCAATATTGGTGAACAACTTATGTTTCATCGAATCTTAACCAATTATGATTCGTATGATCCTGTAGGGATTATCCATCTCATTGCGGATTCACAAAGCATTAATACACAAATTGATTCCATCAATCATTCCGTGCCACGTTCAATCTATATCTTGACCGATAATGGGAAAATTAAATATGCTTATACTGATCGTGAAGATGAAGGTTTGGGTGTGATGTTGCGTCAAAGCTATGAGACAGGACGTGATTACAGTACGTTAATTGATCAACATTATCTTAAACATGAAGTACCCCTTCAGAATGGAAATCGTGTAGTAGTTGCTGTCAATCGCGCAGATATTGTCGCGAAATCATTTAAAACATATGCTTCAGTTATTTTGGGAAGTATTGTTTTGGATGTGCTTTTATTATGGCTTCTTTTTAGAACCTTTGGTCGATACAGTCACCAAGTTGATGATATCTTGCAGTCCATGGGACGCGTCAAAGATGGTGCCATTGACTACCGCATACCAACCGAAGATAAAGAAGATGAATTACGGGATATTTCTATTGGTATTAATGAAACGTTAGACAGCATCAGTCGGTATGTGGAGGAAATATACCAACTCGAGATTCGTCAACAAGACATCAATCTTCGGGCCCTTCAATCACAAATCAATCCTCATTTTCTCTATAATACACTCGAATTTATACGTATGTATGCAGTTAGTGAAGGGGTCGATGAATTGGCAGATGTCGTTTATACCTTTGCGAGTTTACTTCGAAATAATATATCTTTAGAAAAAACGACGACTTTGGCTAAGGAACTTGAGTTCTGCGAGAAGTATGTTTATTTGCATCAAATGCGTTATCCAAATCGCGTAGCGTATAAATTTGATATTGAACCCGGTTTGGAACAAATCATTATGCCGAAATTCACCATGCAACCCCTGATTGAAAATTATTTTGTTCATGGGATTGATTTTGGCCGGGTGGATAATGCGATCAAGGTTACAGCCTATCGTGAAGCAAGCCAAATTGTATTAGAGGTCTCTGATAATGGTAAAGGCATGGATAACACCCGCTTAGCCCATATTCAGAAACAGATCGACGAGTCTGTCTTTAACATCAACGACCACAATTCAGTGGGGTTATTAAATGTTCATGAACGCCTCAAAACATACTTTAGTGATTCTCATTACAGTATGACAATCAGCATCAATAATCTTAAAGGTTTTACCGTCACCATGCGCTTCGATGAGGAGGGGGATAAAAATGTATAACGTATTACTGGTTGATGATGAGTATATGATTTTAAGTGGTTTACAGAAAATAATAAATTGGGATGAGTTAGGCATTCAATGTATAGGTACTGCTTCCAATGGCCAAGAGGCCTTGGAATTTGTGAGAAGTCACCCTGTGGATATTGTGGTAACGGATGTAAGCATGCCTGAACAGTCTGGGATTGAATTTGTACAAGCTGCCCAAGAAGAAGATATCAACTTCAACTTTGTGGTCTTATCAGGATATCAAGAGTTTGAGTATGTGAAAGAAGGCATACGTCTTGGGGCGGAGAACTTTTTACTTAAACCCATTAATAAAGATGAGTTAAATGAGACGTTACGAAAAACAGTATCCAAGCTTGATAGTGAAAAACGACATGCGCATACGGATACACTGCTGTTTGAGAATACGCTTGAACGATGGGTGAATGATGATATTGATAATGTGGATTTACGTCGTATTCTAAAACAGGTTGATAAACCATTACAAGCCAATGCACTGTATACGTGCATGATTATTACCCAAATTCCAGAACCGGAACAAACAACATGGATTCAACGTCTTATGGACCACAATCAATATTATGCGTTTTATGATGATCACGATCTTGTGATGATTTTAGAAGGCAATCGCATTGCGTTTGATGCAATTCGAAAAGATCTTTCAAGTCATATTGACCACCAAAAACAAATTCTTGCGGTGGGGGAACTGTTGGTGCCCCTTGAAGAAGTACCAAACAGTTATCAACAAGCGGAAACGCTGGTAAGTGTTTCGCGATTCTACGGAGACCATCCGATTACCGAACGCATGATGCTTAAAAATAAACTTGAACAGAATGAATCGATGTATGAAATTTCATTTAAAAAATTTCATCATGCCTTATCGATTGGGGATATCCATTTAATTAAATCTGAAATCGGAGCAATGTTTAAGCTGCTGTTTGAATATGAGGCAGATCCTGAATATGTTCGTTATATTGGATTTGTGATTTTCTCCGATATTTATCGCCAACATGAAAGTGTGGGTTCACAGATGTATCATGACTTGCTTCATGAGTTAAATAAATGTGATAGCATCGCGGAAATTCGCGAAGTCTTGCATCATGCTTTAGAGGCGACACGCAATGATCAGGTCTTAAAACAACATAATCCAAATATTCAAAAAGTCCTTCAAATTGTTTTGAAAGACTACGCTAAGGATATTACCATAAGTTCAATTGCGGATACATTGCATATGAACGCGATGTACCTTGGTCAACTTTTTAAGAAAGAAACAAACAAGAGTTTCTCGCAATACTTAAATCATTTTCGGATTAAGGAGGCCCAAAATCTTCTCTTAAAATCGAATCATAATATTAATGAAATTGCGGAACTTGTGGGTTATACAAGTTCCGGATACTTCTATAAAAACTTTAAAAAGGAATGCGGTATTTCACCGAAAGAATATCGGGAACGTTATTTGAAACAACCAGATCGTATACGATAAAAAAAGCCTCAACATCAATGTGTTGAGGCTTTACTTTTGTCTTTTATCAAATCTCAACCGCACCACTTTTACTTTTATTAAAGTCTATCTCATAGGCCGTTTTGAAGTCAAATATTTTTCGCGGCATTGAGTTAATTTTGAAGCAAATATCATCAAGATATTGTTGCGCTATATCATACATTGATTTTCCTTTTGGTATAAACCTTCTCACGATTGCATTCGCTCGTTCATTGGTTCCACGTTGAAAAGAACAGTATGGATCACACTTATATAGTTTCACACCCAACCGCTTGGCTGTAATTCCTAATGTTTTAAATTCAAGTCCATTATCTACTGTTATCGATTTCGTGGTTATATTATTCTCTTCAATAAATTTTCGAATTAAGTTTGATGTGTAATAGTCATATCGATATTCTGCTTTAATAAGCCAGGTCATTCTTGAGCAGCGGTCTACAATGGATATAATCGCTGCAGATTCATGTTTCTTACCGATTATAGAGT